>CAVEHG010000225.1:401-4570 GCA_963615405.1 bacterium
CTCGCAAAACCCGTTTCGGCTGTGGAGGCTCAAGATGATTAAATACATTGCAAAGAGAATTGTTTTCGGAATTCTTACTCTTTTCGTTCTTGTCGTGATCACTTTCTCAATGACAAAGCTCATGCCGGGAAGCCCTCTGCAGTCAAAGAACGTCTCGGGCGAGCTTCTGCAGAAGATGGAAGCTGAATACGGCCTGGACAAGCCTGTTGCAGAGCAGTTCCTGATTTACTTCAGGGGAATTCTCCACGGAGACTTCGGAACATCGTACAAGAAGATGGGGACGAGCGTCTCTGAAATCATATCGTCATCGATGATCCCGACACTCAAGCTCGGCGGCGTGACGGTCATTCTTGTTCTCGCGGTCGGAATCTTCGCCGGAATCATGATGGCGAAGGCGAAAACGCCGTTCACAAAGGGCGCGTGGCTTACGGGCATTACGCTCGGAGTCAGCATTCCGAACTTCCTTGTGGCGCTTCTTCTGATGATTGTGTTCGGCGTTCTTCTGCGGGCGGTTCCGATTATCGGGCTTTCAACTCCGGCGCACTACATTCTTCCGGCAATCGCGATGGGGCTCTACCCGATCTCGGCGATCGCAAGGCTCACGCAGTCAAGCTACGAGGAGGTTATCCGCCAGGACTACATCACAATGGCGAAGGCGAAGGGAATCAGCAAATCGACAATCCTTTTCCGCCACGTCCTAAAGAACGCGATGCTTCCTGTAATCACCTACATGGGGCCGATGGTCGCCTTTCTTCTGACGGGCTCGGTTGTAATCGAGAAAATCTTCACGATTCCCGGCCTCGGACGCGAGTTCACAAACGCTATCATGAACCACGACTACACGGTTGTGATGGGAATAACAATCTTCATGGGGGCGATAATCATCCTCTGCAACCTTCTTGCGGACATTCTCTGCGCCCTGATCGACCCGAGAATCAGAAAATCAATGTGACAAAAAAACAGATGAAAAGATAAACGAGAACGGAGGCAATAATATGGAAGCGGCAGTTTCGGGAGTTCCCCAGCAAACTTTTGAGACAAAGACGGCGGAAAAGCCGTCAAAGGAAGCTCTTTTCAGGAAGCTTACAAAAGAAGAGAAAAACGACGAGTTCATCGCGATTGAAAGCAAGACATTCTTCCAGTCCGTCGTCGCGGAATTCAAGAAGAACAAGCGGGCTGTCGTGGGCCTTATAATATTGGGAATTGTCGTCCTGATGGCGGTTTTCGGTCCGGTTTTCAGCCCTTACACATACGACGCGCAGAACATGTCGCTCAGGAACGCATCTCCGAGCGCGGCCCATATTTTCGGAACAGACAAGATGGGCCGCGACATTTTCGTGCGCATTCTCTACGGAGCGAGAATCAGCCTCGGAGTCGGAGCCGTGGCGGCAATCGTTAACCTTATAATCGGCTCGGTCTACGGCGGAATCGCAGGCTACATCGGCGGAAAAACAGACATGATCATGATGAGAATCGTAGACATCATCTATTCAGTGCCGTCAATGCTCTACATCGTGCTGATCATGCTCTGGCTCGGAGCCGGAGTCAGCTCGATTATCCTCGGAATTTCAATCACATGCTGGATCGGAATGGCGCGGATCGTGCGCTCGGAAGTCAAAAGCCTTAAGGAGCAGGAATTCACGATGGCGGCTTTCGTGCTCGGAGCGAAATCCAGCAGGATTCTCCTGAAGCATCTTCTTGTAAATTCGATGGGCCCGATTATCGTGAACATAACGCTCCAGGTTCCGCAGGCGATTTTCACGGAGGCATGGCTCAGCTTTCTCGGAGTCGGAATCTCGGCTCCAAAGGCGAGCTGGGGAACTCTCTGCGAGGCTGCGCGGGAGCTTATACAGACTTATCCGATGCAGACAGTCTATCCGCTGGTGGCAATCTGTCTGACAATCATATCGTTCAACTTTGTGGGCGAAGGCCTTGAGCGCGCCCTTGATCCTAAGCGGAAGCGTTAGCGCTTGCAGCCCCGAATCTGTTTTGCGCGGGCAAAGGGCAAACATAGCGACCCGGCATTTGCCGCCGAAGTTGATTTTTTTTGCGAAAACTGATTCCGCCACGGACGGCGGATTAGGGGAAAAAAGATTGCAAGAAGCGTAGCTTCTTGTGCGACAGGATGTCCAGCAACCGAGGGTTGCACGAACGCCCTAAAAAACAGGAGAAAAACATGAGCTTGCTTGAAATAAAAGGACTTACAACAGAATTCAAGACTGACCAGGGAATAGTCAAGGCGGTGCGCGGCGTGGACTACCATGTCGAAAAGGGAGAAGTCCTCGGAATCGTAGGCGAGAGCGGAAGCGGAAAATCGCAGGGCATGCTCTCGCTGATGGGGCTTCTCGCGGGAAACGGAAAAGTCACTTCAGGCTCCATCATTTTTGACGGCAGAGACCTGAGCCCGAACCACTACACCGACAAGAAATCAAAAAAACAGTACGAGAAGATGATCCAGGACATACGGGGAAACGAGATCTCCATGATTTTCCAGGATCCGATGAGCTACCTGAACCCGATTGTGACGATTGAAAAGCAGATGACGGAAGGAATCATCTACCATACAAAATGCACGAAGAAAAAGGCAGTCGAGCGCGCAGTGGAGCTCATGAAGATGGTCGGAATTCCGGCCCCTGAAAGCCGGCTAAAGCAGTATCCGTTTGAATTCTCGGGCGGAATGAGGCAGAGAATCATCATCGCGATCGCGCTGGCGAACAATCCCAAGCTTCTGATTGCAGACGAGCCTACGACCGCCCTCGATGTCACTGTCCAGGCGCAGATTCTAGACCTTATCAAGGATCTGACGAAAAAGATGAACACGGGCGTAATCCTTATCACGCACGACCTCGGCGTTGTGGCTTCTCTCTGCGACAGAATCAGCATCATGTACGGCGGAAATATAATGGAAGAGGGAACTGTGAACGAGATTTTCTACGAGGCGAAGCATCCGTACACGAAAGGACTCTTGAATTCAATCGCGAATTCAAACGTTGACAACAAGGAGCCTCTAAAGCCGATTCCGGGAACTCCGCCGGATCTTATCAAGCTCAAGAGGGAGTGCCCTTTTGCCCCGAGATGCTCCGAGGCGATGGAGATATGCACCAAATACGGGCCTGAGAACACAGAATTCTCGAAAACCCACAAGTGCAAATGCTGGCTCTACTGCCAGGACAGCTACGAGAGAATAATCGCCGAGCAGGACAGGCTAGAGGCGGAGGAAAAGGCCAAGGCTGACTCTTCGCAGAGCCCGGAAAAAAGCCGCGGAAAAAAGACAGGGGGAAAATAAAATGAACGAAGCAAGACCAATACTTGAGATTCAGCACCTCACAAAATATTTTGACGCCGCGCACGGAAAAAAAGTCCACGCGGTGGAAGACGTCTCGTTCACGCTCGCCCGCGGCGAAACGCTTGGAATTGTAGGCGAGTCAGGCTGCGGAAAATCCTCGATGGGACGCACAATCCTAAAAATCCATGACTCCACAAGCGGAAAAATCATTTTCGACGGAGAGGACATCACAAAGCTCTCCACAAGAAAAATGAGGCCGTACCGCCGGCGCATGCAGATGATTTTTCAGGATCCCTACGCGTCTCTCGACCCGAGAATGACTGTCGGAGAAATCATCGAGGAGCCTATGCTCATCCACAACATGGGAACCGCCACCGAGCGCAAGACAATCGTGCAGGAGCTTATCCAAACTGTCGGCCTGAAGCCGGACCATATCCGCCGCTATCCTTTTGAATTCTCGGGCGGACAGAGGCAGAGAATCGGAATCGCGCGGGCTCTGGCATTGAACCCTGAATTCATCGTCTGCGACGAGCCTATCTCGGCACTCGACGTTTCAATCCAGGCGCAGGTCATAAACCTTCTTGAAAAGCTGCAGCACGAGAGAGGATTCAGCTACCTTTTTATCGCGCACGATCTTGAGATGGTCCACCACATCAGCCATAAAATCGGAGTCATGTATCTGGGGAACATGGTCGAGTACGGAACTTCGGACGAGGTCTACAAGACTCCTCTCCATCCGTACACAAAAGCCCTAATTTCAGCTTCCCCGGTTCCGGATCCGGAAATGGCGAAGACAAAGAAGAGAATTCTTCTCGAAGGCGAGGTTCCTTCCCCGATAAATCCTCCGAAAGGCTGCCCGTTCGCCGGCCGCTGCCCTGAATGC
>CAVEHG010000226.1:0-4404 GCA_963615405.1 bacterium
CAATCGGGTAAAGCATCTTCTCCATAATTGTCACCTTTGCAAAATTAATAATTTACTGTGAATTCCCATTCCAAATCTTCAATTCTTTGGCTTTTGCGGCATTCCCGCGCGTGTGCCACCCGTGGGCTGATGCGGGGCAGGGGAGAGGCAAGTTCAGACCGGGCTCAGACTTCCAAGCATACAGTCACTATTGTGCGTTTTCCTTTTCTATTCGGTGCTACCGAATAAATCTCTTTAGTTCTATTTTGTGGTAGCGAATAAAATTTCTATCTTTGTGACAAATGAAGTATACAATGAACAAGGAGCTATTTCGAATAATTATATCTGAAAGCCAGGAATATATAGGCAGTATTCCGCTGATTGAGCGCCCCGTCAATTTGGAAGACAACGGCAATTATGTTTTTGTCGGTGTCAGACAGGCGGGAAAGTCCTACCTTCTTTTCCAGAGGGTGCAGCAGCTACTCAGGGACGGCACACGGCTGGAAGATATAGTCTATATCAATTTCGACGACGAGCGCCTGCTGGGAATGACCGCCGACGACTTCGACCTTATTCTCCAGGCATACCACAGCCTCCGTGACGGAAATCCCGTGTTCTTCTTTGACGAGATTCAGAACGTCCCGGGCTGGGCGAATTTCGCCCGCAGGCTTGCAAACACGAAATATCGGGTCTATGTGACCGGAAGCAACGCAAAGATGCTGGGAAGGGACGTGGAGACCGTTCTCGGCGGTCGATTCCTTGACATCAAGGTCTTTCCGTATTCTTTCAGCGAATACCTGAAGGCTATTGGAGAGACCCCCTCCGACGGCTGGCAGTATGGACGACAGGCCGACAAGATTCAGAGGCTGTTCCGTACCTATTTCGAATGGGGCGGCTTCCCCGAATCGGTCGGCTTCCGCGAGAAAAGAGTCTGGCTCAACAGCCTTTATAACCGGATATTTCTCAATGACCTTGTCGTAAGACATAAGATAAAGAACGAGAATGCCCTGCGCCTGTGCGTGAGGCATCTGGCGGAAAGCGTGATGCAGCCCTGCTCCCTCAATCGTCTCTGCAACCTTGTCAAATCCACGGGAACTCCAAGCAGCGTTTCCGCGATAATGGAATATGTCCGTTTTCTCCAGGATTCGTGCCTGCTGATTTCACTGGAGAATTCAGCCTCGAAGCTGGTGGAGAAGGAGACGGTGAAGAAACACTATTTTGTCGACAACGGGCTGCTGCACCTGTTTCTCAATAACCCTGAAACTCAGCTGCTGGAAAATCTGTGCGCGATTACCCTCTATAAGAAATACGCCGATGGTCTGTACTATTACAACCGGAATGTAGAGGTTGATTTCTATGTTCCTTCGGAAGACCTTGCGGTCCAATCCTGCTACAGGATGAGCGACGCCGAGACTATGGACCGTGAAGTGAAGGCGCTGGCAGCTCTGAACTCCTTTCATCCGCTCAGGCAAGCCGTCATCGTGACTTATGAAGACGAGGGGCAAGTGGAACGTGACGGGCTGCAGATAGACATCGTGCCCGTTTGGAAATGGGTTTTGGAATGACTCACGCCTGAGATTTTCTCCGGGGACGATATAAGCGCCATTGACGGGCTGATGCGGGGCGGGGGAGAGAGAAAGAAAAAACTGTCCGCTTCTGAGAAAAGGCGCGACTCCTACCTTCTCATGGCCCATTTCCGGAACGGAATCACCTCGATAATGCCGCAATCGTCAGCGATGGTGTTTTCTTCATCATACGTGACAATCACCCTGCGGTCGCACGGATGGACTTTCGGGAGCCGTTTCAGCGCCTCGATTTCCCTTTCCCTGGTATCATCCCCCCGAATGCTGTACGATGCCTGAACGGCGAGCCTGTCTTCAGGAACATAGAAGTCCACTTCCACGTTGTCGGAGTAGAACCACACCCTTTCATTGTCATCATCGTGGCCATACCGTCTGAAGAGGTCAAGCGCCACCATGTTCTCAAAAAGAATAGTATCGCAGTCAAGCAGCTGGAGGGATATGAGTCCATTGTCGACGATATAGTACTTGCAGGTGTTTTCCCTTTCGGAAAAGGCGGAACAGATGTTCCTCAGCCGCAGCAGAAGCCATGCGTCCTCCGAATGGGAGACATAGCTGGACACTGTCGGCACGCTTATCTTTCCGGAAATCCCGGACAGGACGTTGGCCAGGCGGTTGTATGATACGGGGTGTATGATGCTTTCCGTAATCTTCTTTACCATCAGCTGCAGCGCCTTCGGATTTGCGATATTGTTTCTCTGTACTACGTCCCCGAGGTAAATCTTCTGAAACAGGCTTGTCAGATAGTTCCTTTTTACCGCGAGGTTCACGGCTTCCGGAAGTCCTCCCCATCTGAAATATTCTTCATAGGCCCGGAAGAAGGCCGCTCTGGACTCCGTCGCGGACAGCGCCATTTCATCAGAAGGAACGCCTTTGAACGACAGATATTCTTCAAAGCTGAACGGATACACTTCCACGGGGACATACCGTCCGCCGAGCGATGACATCACCTCCTTCGAGAGCATGCGCGCGTTGCTCCCGGTTATGAATACGCTGTATTTGCGGTCAGCAAGGTTTCGCGCGAACTTCTCCCAGCCGGAGATGTTCTGGATTTCATCCAGGAAGAGCATCGGCCGGCGGCCATACATCTCCTGATGGCATTCCAGGATGAGGTTGAAGTCCTCGGAAGTGAAGCCTTCAAGACGGATGTCCTCGAAATCCAGATACAGCATATCCGCCCAGGTGTATCCGTCTTCAAGCATTGACTGCATCTTCTGATAAAGGAGAAAAGACTTTCCGCAACGTCTTACGCCTATGAATATGAGAAGATTGAAGCTGTCCAGATTGAAATCTCGTTTCTGTACCGAATAGCTCATCACATCCTTCTGATTGTCAAGCAGAACCTCTCTCAGCAGTTGTCTGGATATTGCCATACTATTAAATGATATTTAATAAACTTGCACAAAAATATAAAATGTAATTTTATAAAGCAAGTTTTTGTGAGAGTGTTCTAATAGGTCATTCTCCCGGCAGAATCCCGTATCTCGCCTTGAACTTCTTCGAGAGCAGGGGAGCGTCGAGCCCGACCTTCCCGGCTACGCTGGCGCAGACCGTGTCCTCGCCCCGTAGCATCTGCGCGGCCCTGTCGCAGCGGTAGTAGAGGATTATCTTGTCCATGCTCAGTCCCGTGAGCGTCATCAGGCGCGCGTGCAGAAGGTGCTTCTCGGAGCGCATCTGCCTGGCGAATAGACGATATGAAAAAACTCCGCAACATCATCACGACGGTGCGGAGTTTATGGAATCTTTACAATCACAACGCCGCGTATATAACGCTTCGCTGATTTTGTTTTTATAATCAGCTCATCCGGCACTTCCGGATTCGCCTGGCGAAACAAGAGGTCGTTCCTAAAGGAAAGAACGGTCGGAAAAGTTTCAAGGAAAGTTTTCTGGCCGCACCCGTTAGGGCTGACCACAGGGAAGGTCTTTCAAAAACGGAACGACCTAACTTTGCCAGAGCGAAGCCGAGATGTGCCGGAGAGCTATTGTTTTCTCCTCTCAACCCGCAGTTATGTGTTTGTGTGGAAATTTCACTTGTCGAGTGTTCCAAACACGATACGCGAGCGATACTTGCTCTAATTGAGGTTCTAGGAAAACCTGTAGGGAAACAAGTAACGCCCGCGTAGATGATATGCGGGCGTCAGTACTTGTTCTCGTTCCCTACGATTGTTGAAATTTCCTAGATTCCAATTAGGATTGAACAAATAGCCAACGCTGTATGTCTGTATTTCAGGAAGCGAGATTGCTTCTCGCTTCAACTACAAATGTAGCAAATAATTTCTTGAATTGCAATTAATTATTCGATATGTTTTAGTATACTTGCTTTTGCGCCCGATATACTGTGCCTTTGAAAGCGGACTTGTACTCCGGTAGCACAGTACCGGGCACTATTTCTCTCACCGTATGAGTCACGAAATCATGATGGCAATACTGATATGGACGCAATTGTTACGGCGTGTCATGACTTTGGACTGAGATGACTGATAACGTCCTTCTTCAGGTTATATTACTCTTTGAGACAGCGGACGGACCTTCCGGGAGAACGGCCGTGGTCGACCGAAGAGCAGATGATGCCATCGGCGCGAAAGTAGAGACAGGAAGCGAGGCAATTGTACTATTGAAAACTGTACAATTGAGTTATTTAAGCCCTTTGCGAAAAATTTCCAAATCTCCATTGGCTTATCTTATCGAAATGTATTTGCAAGTGTCCTTTTAAATGAGTATATTGGCGACTGATGACAGATTTTAAAGAATTGAGCCCCATAGGTTTATACTCAAACACTTACTATGAAGCCTCCGAATTTGTATTCGGGGGGGGTATAACGTACTGAATCTAAGCGAGTTAATA
>CAVEHG010000227.1:0-4385 GCA_963615405.1 bacterium
TCGTAAATTATATTAGTTTGCTTTTCTATTGTACTTTTTGAAGGATCTCACAGGGTATAACTCTCAAAATAAACTGATACTGAATTTACACTTCCCAGTCTCCGACAGAAGGATCCCAGAATACTTCTTCGAGACCGATGGTTATATTGACTGTATAGGATTTGCCGTTGCGGAAACCGCTTCCCGCAATGACGGAATCGAGTGAGATGTTTTCAGTGATTTCCTCGACTATCCCGGAGTAGATGTCTCTGATGGAATAGCTAACCTGAAGATACTCGACCCCCGCTGTGAAACTCTGGGGGATGTACATCGTGCGCTCGCCGGAAAGTTCTGTCGGAACGGATGTAATTACTTGAGGATTAGATGAATAGTCTCCGAAGACGGCATCGCCGGTTTCATTGACCGTCCACTGGTGGATTTCGCTCCAGGAGCCGTCTTCTCCGCAGCTGCTCTGCTGATAGTCGGCCTCCTTCGCTACATTCTTCATCAGGATGGAGGTGATGCGGAACTCCTTGCTTCCCGAATAGTCCGCCCCGGTACGGGCAGTTACTCTGAGTCGGGAGAGCTGATGCTTGAAATGTGTGGTTACTGCATTGGCTCTCAGGCTGTTGCCGCTTCTGCTGCTGTTCTGCACGGCGCTTGCGACCATAAAGTCCAGATCGCTGTCGAGCGAAATGTCGAAGTCATTCAGGCAGACGCCCGAGAGGGGATCGATTTTCACCGCAGCATCTGACTGCGGATGGAAGTCCAGGTCGTCCCTGTTCAGCGTCCAGCAGTAGAATGTGAGATTTCCTCCGGCCTCCGGCCAATGGTAAGTCTGAGACATTCTCCAGGCGTCCTCGTCCCAGCTGACTGTGTTCTCCGGAATGTATTCCACGCCTTCGGAAGCGGATGTACTCCACTCTGAATCAGAGGAATGGTAGTAAGCGCTGGTTTCGAAAACGCTTGACGGAGAGAATGTCGTGGCGGCAGCCTTTGTCAGGGGGGCTACCTGGAACGTTATTTCCGAATCGTTAGAATTGTCATATTCGATATGGAGCAACTCATCCTTGGCACAGCCCGCAAATGCTACGGAGGCTGCCAGGACAGGTATTATTGTTTTCACTGTAACTGATGCGTAACCGACGCATCTTCGGTTGTAAAATCACTGACCCTTTCGCCGGCGGTATGCCGGCTACGGGAAACCTCAGGATGCTTTTTGCCTTTCTTCCTGAATGTTTCCAAGTGGCCTGCCTCACAAACGGCAGACTGGAATGGGTAAGCTAAGTGATTTCTACTGCATAAGAAATGATGGCCTATCTATATACTCTGCAGTGGCTGAAATCCTACGGCAAACGGGAGACAGGGCACTGTGCACATGTCTCAACGCGGCCAAGACCTTTCCTCGCAATGAGGAGCGGTTTTGCCGGCAGGATGGTTGCAAAGCCTTATGAATTCTATGCCTCAGTATGGGTGCACCGAGGATGTATGCGCAGGGTTTTAAGGCTTCGCAATCCGTATTTGTTTCATAGTCTGACGGAACCGAGCGTGAACAGACGGTCCACGGACGCTCTCATTCCGGAAGTGTGTCTGGATAGGCGTTCCAGGTAATCGTCCCAGGTATTGATATTAAGAGAATTTTCGTCTTTGATTGCGGATAAGACGGAAGGTGTCCAGGTCTGGATTTTTTTATAGGTGCAATTTGCTGTCTGGACAGCGGTCCTTAATCTGGAAATAAAGGAAGCGGTAACAACGCGGCCTCTGAGAAAACAGTCGCAATGGCAAGTCGCGTCATCTTCGATCGAGTGGCTCCCGGATGTCTGGTGCTCGCAGCAAGTATAGGAATCGCCCTGAGGCTCATCAGCCGCAGAAACGGATCCGAAAAGAAGCGGAAACGCAACGAGTAATATGTTTAACAAACCTAACATCTGCTGCAAAGGTAGAATAAAAAATTAATACTCCAAATATTTTTGCGTTTTTTTGAAAAATTTTTGCGCAAAGCTCAAATATTAAGTGGTACTATTTTGTAAAGGTATAAAATTTGTCTCATATTCTCGGATTTTGCTATATTTGTAGTGTGATTCGTATTGGTTTGGTGATTTTTCAGAATCCCTTTTTGACTGATGGATTATGAACGGACTTGCTGAAATTTTCCCTCATTACGATCAGACCGGCCTGGATCTGATCGCAAAGGCCGCGGACATAGCAGAGAGAGCTCTCAAGGATGATGTGCGCGGCAACGGAGTCCCATTCTTCGAACACCCATTGGGCGTAGCCCGGATAGTAAGTGACGAGATCGGACTGAGCGCCGAGTGCGTCGCGGCCGTATTCCTGCACGAAGCCACGCGCTTCCACAGGGATATTCCTCTCGAGGGATTCCCCGGCGATGTGCTCACGATGGTGGACGGTCTGAACAAGATTTCTTCGATCAAGCCGAAGGATACGCGCCTGGAGGCGGAGAACTACAAAAAGCTGATAGTGCAGTACTCCAGGGATCCGCGCGTGACGGTCATAAAGATTGCGGACCGCCTGGAGATAATGCGCAACCTGAATCTTTTCCCGAAGGCGGACCGCGAGCGCAAGCAGCTGGAGACTCTGATGCTGTACATTCCGCTCGCTCATCAGCTGGGCCTGTATAACATAAAGGGAGAACTGGAGAACATCTGGTTCAAATTCGCCGAGCCGGAGCAGTACCGCTTGATTACCAACAAGCTGAAGGCCGGGGAGAAGGACCGCCAGAGACTCTCCGAGGAGTTCATCAAGCCGCTCGAGCGAAAGCTGCACGACGCCGGAATAGAGTACCACATGAAGGTGCGCACCAAGTCGGCATACTCCATATATAAGAAGATGCTGGCGCAGAAGGTGCCGTTCGAGGGAGTCTACGACGTGTTCGCAATCCGTTTCATCATCGACTGTGACGCGGACTGCGGACACAGGAAGGAGAACGAGCTCTGCTGGCAGGTGTACTCGCTGGTGACCGAGGAGTACGAGGCTGATGAGAAAAGATTCCGCGACTGGATCAGCCGCCCGAAGCCGAACGGCTACGAATCGCTTCACATCACCGTGCGGAACCGCGACGGGGCTTATCTCGAAGTGCAGATCCGCACGCGCAGAATGGATGACATCGCTGAGAACGGACACGCGGCGCACTGGTCCTACAAGGGCATACAGCACGAGCAGACTCTCGACAAATGGCTGACTTCCGTACGCTGGACACTCGAACATCCGAGTGAGGCTACACATGACGAACTCCCGGAGCCGCCGAGCCGCGAAATTTTCGTATTCACCCCGACCGGAGAACTTAAAATCCTGCCTACAGGGGCGACGGTGCTCGATTTCGCCTTCCATATTCACTCAAACATCGGCAGCCGCTGCGTGGGAGCGAGGATCGGCGGAAAGGCCGTTTCCATCCGCGAAACCCTGCATACCGGAGATGTAGTGGAGATTATGACCGGAAAGAACCAGAAGCCGACGCAGGACTGGCTTACCTGGGTGGTCACTTCGAAGGCCCGCAGCCGCATCAAGCACGAACTCAGCGAGATGGAGTTCCGCAAGGCCTCCGAGGGCAAGGAACTGCTCGAACGCAGACTCAAGAACTGGAAGCTCGAATTCCCGGACGATCTTCTCGCGGAATTCATGAAAAAGAGCCGCTACTCCACCCTCAATTCCTTCTATGCCGCTCTGGGAGAGGAAGTTCTGGATGTGAACAATATAAAGGAGTACATTCTCGAAAGTCAGAAGGAGCGCAACCGCGAACCCGGCGAAAATGAAGAGGTCCCGAAGGACAAGAACTGGAAGGGGGCAGGCGCCGGCGGAGACGACATACTGGTGCTGAACGCGAAGGACGTGAAGGGCCTCGACTACAAGATGGCGCGCTGCTGCAACCCGGTGCTCGGAGACGACGTGTTCGGCTTCGTGACGCGCGGCAAGGGCATAACCATCCACAGAATGTCCTGCCCGAACGCCTCGCGGCTCATAGACCGCTATCCTTACCGTCTGCAGAAGGTGCGCTGGGCGGACACTCCGACCTCGAGCAGTTTCCAGTGCACGCTGCGCATCACCACCGAGCTTGAATACTCGGTCATTGCCAGAATAATGGAAGTAACGGCCAGCTTCAAGGCATCTGTCCGTTCCTTCAATGTAAGCCAGGACAGCCGCAAGTCCACCTACGAAATCTCCGCGCGCATACTGGTGCCGTCGAATATGGAGCTGGACAAGGTGATTTCCCAGATTTCCACGCTGAAACACGTGATTAAAGTTAAAAGAATCTGAGTCTTTTCTTTGTGAATAATAATTATTTAACTACCTTTGCACGCCTTTGAGCCGGCGTGCATTTTTTATGTCCCGGCCAGGCACGGAAATAATGTTTAACTACTTGTTTTAATTTACATTAAGTTATTATGGAA
>CAVEHG010000228.1:0-4372 GCA_963615405.1 bacterium
CGTTCCAGCACTGGCGGGTGATGTTCTCGAGTTTTGTCAAATAATGAAGCATATTTATGTACTTTTGTATATTTTTCGAATAAGCAAAAATATCGATTCGGCGTGTGGTCCCAAAATCTTTTTATACTATATTTGTGGAACCCCACAATATATGGTAATTTAAGTAGTCAGTGGGGTGAAATGCTGAAATAAGTGGCGAAATTTATGAGAAGAAAACCTATTGTAGCACTGATTTACGACTTCGACGGGACACTTTCTCCGGGCAATATGCAGGAGTTCGGATTCATCCAGGCGGTGGGCAAGACGCCCTCTGAGTTCTGGACAATGAGCGACAACATAGCCAGCGGGCAGGATGCGAGCAATGTGCTTGCGTATATGAAGCTGATGTTCGACGAGGCGCGCGCGAAGGGTATTCCGCTCCGGAAGGAGGATTTTATGAGTTTCGGCAAGGATATCCGGCTGTTCGAGGGCGTAAAGGAGTGGTTCAGTCTAGTGAACAGGTACGGCGAGGCCCACGGGGTGCACGTGGAGCATTACATCAACTCCTCGGGCCTGAAGGAGATTATCGAGGGTTGCCCTATCGCCAAGGAATTCAAACATATTTTCGCGGGCTCGTTCATATATGACGCGAACGGCGAGGCGGAGTGGCCGGGCATCGCGGTGGACTACACGACGAAGACTCAGTTTCTGTTCAAGATCAGCAAGGGCATCTTTTCTTCGCGAGACAACAAGCTGGTAAACAGCAGTATGGCGGACGACAAGAAGAGAGTGCCGTTCCCGAATATGATTTATTTCGGCGACGGGGAGACTGATGTGCCTTGTATGAAAATTGTGAATATGTTCGGCGGGCACTCTGTCGCCGTCTACGATCCGCAGAACGAGAAGAAGAAGCGGCAGGCGCTCAAACTCAAGCGTCAGGGGCGCGTGAATTTCATCACGCCGGCGCAGTACACCGCCTCCGGTCGCAGCTACAAGGTCGTCTGCGCGATCATCGACAAGATTAAAGCGGATTTTGAATTACAGAAACTCGCAAAATCCTGATTCTGTTTTACAGGGACTTCACCCAGGAAACCATCTCGGAGAGAACATCTGGAGAAATGGTCTCTTCTGTCTCGTTATATTCGTCAGTCTCTCCTGTAGTGCAGTGCTGGAAGAGATGATTGAGGCCTTCCATTGGCCGGATGGCCGTATGCGGATTGGCCGGGAGGCCGGACTGGAGAGCGGAGAGATTCTCGGAGCACTCGACCTGCGTGTCCTTCGTGCCGTTCAGCGCGAGCACGGGGCACGTCACCTGAGCGAGGCTCTTCGAGACGTCGAGAGCCGCGAAATAGCGGAGGTACGGCTGCTGAAGTTGCTGTCTTACAGCGGTATAGTTCTGCAGTAGCGCGGGCGAAATTGCGGCATCCTCCCCCGTCGGGAGCGGCTCGGAAGCGGCTGCGGCGGCAAAAGCTTCTTCCAGCAATGAGCAATACGCATTGACCTCAGTTTCAGGCACTCCCGCCTTCGTGAGCGCGCGTCTGTTCTGCTCGAGCAAGGTCTGCGCACCGGAGACGACCATACCCGCGAGGCTGATGACGAAGTCCGCCTGCCCCTGCTCCGCGAGCATCAGGGCGATGCTTCCGCCCTCGCTGTGTCCCAGCACTCCGACTCTGTCGAAACGTTCTTTCAGGAGCTTGACGCCGGCTAGTGCGTCATTCTCGAAATCCTCTGTAGTGCAATTGATTACGTCACCCGTTGACTCGCCGAACCCGCGGTCGTCGTAGCGCAGCGTCGCGATGCCCGCCCTCGCGAAAGCGTCCGCAATGACCGCGAACGGCTTGTGGTCGAAGAGCTCCTCGTCGCGGTTCTGCAGACCGCTGCCGGTCACCATAACCAGCGCCGGCGTCGTGCGCGTGCAATTTTCAGGCAGTGTGAGCGTTCCGCTCAATCTTGCATTGCCGTTTGTGAATATCACTTCTTCGGTGGCGTACGGGAACGGTCCGACTGGCGTCTGCGGGCGGTTGATGACCGGCCTTCCGGGATTCAGCAGCAGAGGGAACGACATTCCGTTCTGAGTGAAGGTTCCTGTGATTGCCCTGCCGAGCCAAAGGCCTTTATATGAGGCGTTTATGGAAGGAATTTCTATAGTTATGGCTCCCGTGGCGGTTCTGGACACTTTGGTGGGGATGTCTTTGGCGCTCTGGGCCGGGACGTCCAGAGTGGACTTGTCCAGGTCGAAAACAAGCGTCAGTTCAGTATTTTGGACCTTGAGCTTTCCTGTCCAGGGACCCGTCTGCGCCGTCAGAGTCAGCGCGGAAAGAATCGCGGTTGCGGCAAGAATTAATTTTCTATACATAAATGATTTGTCGATGCACAACCCACAAATATACAGAAAATTCTTACCTTTGCGGTCACTGAATCGAATGTGTATGAAAAAAAGACTTTGGGCCGGGCTCATCTGCCTGGCGCTTTCTGCCGCTGCAGTCAATGCGCAGAATGTGGAAACCATCTATTATGACAATGACGCCAATGTCGTAAGCGTCAAGGAGTTTGCTGACTATTACAGAGTTGTGGAAACCGGCGAGCAGTTCCCGAAGATGTTCAGGGATTATTATGTCTCCGGAAAACCTTTCAGAACAGGAGGAAAATTCGTGGGCACGGACGCTGAGGGCAAAATGCTGATGGACGGCAACATAACCGAGTATTATGAAAATGGTGACATTGCACGCACGTGCAAATATGTCCAGGGAAAGATCGAAGGTCTGGAGACCGTTTACAAGGACGGCCTGAAATACGAAAAGAACTACGAAAACGGAGTGCCTGACGAGGACTGGTGGTATGTCTTTGACAGCGAAGGCAATATGTCCCGTATGGATGACAGCGGAAAGACTTATTATCCGAGCCTTGACGAGAAGGATAGCTTCATTCTTCTCTCCGAGGGCCAGTTCTGGCAGGTGTACGCCGACGGAAGCCTTTCCGTGGCGGCCCAGCTTCACCCGATAACGGAATACGGAAAGTACTACCGCCTGGACCTGTACATCCGCAACGGATCACTGGACAATTTCGAATTCGATCCTTCCGAGGTCAGGATGCTTCAGACAAGCGGTGCCGGAACGCAGTCATACGCCAAGAGCATCACTGCCAATGACTTCAAAAACAAGATCGACAAGCGCAACCGCACGAAGGGAACCTTCTTCGCCATCGCCGAAGGCATTGCCGCGGCTTACAGCGGGCAGAGCTATTCGACGTCCGCTTCAAGCGACGGAACAGTTACATATTCAACCACTTACAGAAATACAGACGCCCTGTATGCCGAGCAGGTGGCCAGAGCCGACGTCCAGGCATACACCAACCGCCTGGCTCAGGCAATGGCCGTCATATCAGACAGTTACCTACAAAGTTCCGAGCTTGAGTCCGGCACCTATCTCTCCGGCTACATTCTGTTCGAAAGGGAGGACATCCAGAACGCCGACGTCACGGTCAGATTCAACGACCACGACTACATCTTCCATTTCGAGGACCTGCAGGACAAGGAGTTCGGCTCCTGGGACGTGGTAAAGGGCAGCAAGGAAATGGGATTCGCCCTGGTATTGTCGCCGATGATTTCCAGATATCTGGAATCGAACGGATCGACCGTTGAGATCAAGGAGTACGAGACCGCCCTGCTCAATGACCTCAACTCGATGCAGCAGGCCATTCACTTCAAGAAAGACTCGGCAAGATACGCCATCGTGCTGGAAATGGTGACCGCGGACAGTGACGACGCGGAGCTGCGCGGTTGGGCGTACCTGTACGACACCGAGACCTCCGACAAGATCGCCTCGTACAGAATAAAGGCGGAAGGCCGCAATGCGTCCAATTTCAACCTCCGCCTGTCAAGGTCTCTCCACAATGCCGCGAAAAAGCTCGTAGCCCGTCTGTCCTCCGAGGGCATCGGGCAGTAAATCCAATCTACTTTAAGGGCATCTGCCGGTCAGAGAGGATGGCATCGAAATTTTCGATGGCCCAGCCAAGAAGTGCGTTCAGATGGGGAAGAAGACTCTCTCCTCTCCCGGTGAGGGTATACTCCACTTTCGGAGGAACTTCGGGAAATAGTTCGCGGGAGACCAGCCCGTCCTCCACAAGGACCTTCAGCGTTGCAGTAAGCATTTTCTGGGATATGTCCGGAATGGCGCGATACAGGTCATTAAAACGCATCGTGCCCTTCTGGTCCAGTGTATAAAGCACAAGGAGCGTCCATTTGTCTCCTATTCTGGAGAGGATGTTTCTAATCGGGCATTGCGGGAATGTCGCGTCAAGGATCGTCTTTCTGTCCATCAGATAGTAATTTCTGCAAATGTAGCAATTTCTTACAACAATTTTTCGCCCCTGCCGCACACGCGGACAAGGGCGA
>CAVEHG010000229.1:0-4254 GCA_963615405.1 bacterium
GCTTCGAAGAGTATCAGCAACCGGGCACTCGTCCTGAACGCCCTCAGCGGGAACGACGAGCTGCCGCTGAACCTCTCTGACTGCGACGACACGCGTGTGATGGTGGAGGCCATATTCTCGATTCACGACACAATCGACATCAAGGCCGCCGGAACGGCCATGCGATTCCTCACCGCCTACCGCTCCATCACACCCGGCAGGGTGACCATCACCGGCACACAACGCATGCGCCAACGGCCCATTCGCATTCTGGTGGATGCACTGAGAAGTCTTGGAGCCGACATTCAGTATACTGAAAAAGAGGGCTTTCCGCCCCTTCGCATAACGGGCCGAGAGCTCACCGGTAGCGAGATTACCCTGCAGGGCGACGTCAGCTCGCAGTACATTTCCGCTCTGCTGATGATTGCCCCCACACTGCCCGACGGACTGACGCTGAGGTTGCAAGGGGAAGTTGTCTCACGCCCCTACATCAACCTCACGCTGCAGCTGATGCACGACTTTGGGGCCGAGGCCCGCTGGTCGGACCCTCACACCATCGAAGTGCCGCACGGACAGTACCGTCCCACGCCTTACTTCGTGGAGAGCGACTGGAGCGCCGCTTCCTATTGGTACGAGATTGTGGCGCTTGCGCCCCAGGCTGAGGTGCGGCTCAAAGGCCTCTTCGCAAAGAGTTACCAAGGCGATTCCGCCGTGGCTCGGCTCTTCGAACGTCTCGGGGTGCAGACGGCCTTCACCGATGATGGAGTGACGCTGACGAAACGTAATTCCGGCTCGGAAATTTCCAACGCGCGGAATTCCTCTACCGAGGAAGGGGGAAAGTTCCGGACAGATGGAACGGAATACAATATTAATAAAGAAAGAAATCACTATGATGGAGATGGAAAAGTTTCAGCTGCTCGAGTGGAAGCGTCCGGCGGGAACGGAGCAACTTCTTCCCCTGAGCCTACGTCTTCCAACGGAGGTGCGTCGGCTTCCCGTTTCGACTACGACTTCGTGAACGAACCGGATTTGGCGCAGACGTTCGTAGTGACTTGTGCTCTGATGGGAGTGCCGTTCCGCTTTACCGGACTGCAGAGCCTCAAGATAAAGGAGACCGACCGCATCGCAGCTCTCCGTCGGGAACTTCTGAAACTCGGATACGTGGTGCGTGAGGCCGACGACTCCGTGCTCTACTGGGACGGCGAACGCTGCCGGGCAGCGGACAAACCCGCCATCGACACTTATGAGGATCACCGCATGGCCATGGCTTTTGCTCCGGCTTGTCTTGTGCTCCCCGAGTTACGTGTCAACAATCCCGAGGTCGTCTCCAAGTCTTACCCCGCTTACTGGAATCATCTGGCGAAAGCAGGAATCTCCGTCCGCGAGGCGGAAAACAATCCCGATGGCCGTTCCGGGCTCCAGAGCGATTTGGACAGAAAGGGCGGTCGGTACGAATGAAACACATGTGAGAGCCTATGTGGATACTGATTGTTAGTTTGGTGGTGCTGGCGCTGGTGGCGATGCTCACCGGAGTGCTGAAGAACCGGGCGGACCGTAGGAAAGAGGCGAGGGGTGAGACCGTGGAGAGCTCGCTGCCTGTCAACCCGGCGGACATGGAATGCTGCGGACAACACGAGGTTTGCGAGAAGGAGAGCCTCTTGGCCGCCGTCAGCAAACAGATAGAATATTACGACGACGAGGAGCTCGACGCTTACCGTGGGGCGCCCTCAGACAGTTATACGGAAGAACAGATAGAGCAGTTTCGCGACGTGCTCTACACGATGCGCGACACCGAAGTGGCGGGATGGGTACGCAGCCTGCAACTGCGTGGCGTGGCTCTGCCCGACGCCCTCAAGGACGAGGTAATCCTCATCGTGGGTGAGCGCCGCTCCGCCGGAATCAGGACTTGAGACGAGAGCCTTCGGACGAATACTCGGGTTGGTTTGGACTCGGACGAATCCTCCGGACAAATTCAGCCGGTTGCGGATTCGGTACAAAGCCTCTGGTTTGAAAAAACGAATAAAACGAACAAAAACGGATAAAAGACAGTGGACATACTACAGTATACATTTTTTCAGAACGCTCTGGTGGGGAGCCTGCTGGCGAGCATCGTCTGCGGGCTGATAGGAACCTACATCGTCACGCACCGACTGGTGTTCATCAGCGGGGGCATTACGCACGCCTCGTTCGGCGGCATCGGACTGGGAGTCTTCCTTGGACTGCCGCCCATCTTCACCGCCGCCATCTTCGCCGTGCTCTCCGCCTTCGGAGTGGAGTGGCTCAGCCACCGGCGCGACATGCGCGAGGATTCTGCCATTGCCGTCTTCTGGACCTTCGGAATGGCTGTGGGCATCATTTTCAGTTTCCTCACGCCGGGCTTCATCCCCGACCTCTCGTCGTACCTCTTCGGCAACATCCTCACCATCACGGTATCGGACCTCTGGGCCCTCGCTGTGCTGACGGCCGTGGTGCTGGCCTTCTTCGCCCTCTTCATGAACCCCATCATCTTCGTCTCCTTCGACCGCGAGTTTGCCCGCTCCCAGCGGTTGCCCGTGCACGCACTGGAGTATGCGCTGATGATGTTCATCGCCCTTACCATCGTGGCTTGCCTGCGCATGGTGGGCATTGTGCTCGTCATCTCGCTGCTCACCATTCCCCAGATGACTGCCAACCTCTTCACTTGCCGCTATCGGCGCATCATCCTCCTCTCCGTCGGCATCGGCTACGTCAGTTGCCTGGGCGGACTGTGGGTTTCTTACGCCTGCAATGTGCCTTCGGGCGCCTCCATCATATTCTTCTCCATCCTCATCTACGCCCTCTGCAAGGCGGGCAAGGTGGGCTGGAAACACCTCGTTCATTCACACAAAAACACTATACATTATGGAAATAAAGATTGATTCTCTCGCCACCATCGACGAGGCCGCCCGCAGCTTTGTCGGCGCCATGGGCGACAACACCGTCTTCGCCTTCTACGGCAGCATGGGAGCCGGCAAGACCACCTTCATCAAGGCCCTCTGCGAGGCGCTGGGCGTGACGGACGACGTCATTACCTCGCCCACCTTCGCCATTGTCAACGAGTATCGTTCCGAGAGCAGCGAGCTCATCTACCACTTCGACTTCTACCGCATCAAGCGCCTGGAGGAGGTCTACGACATGGGCTACGAGGATTATTTCTACAGCGGAGCCCTCTGCTTCATCGAGTGGCCCGAGCTGGTGGAGGAGCTGCTGCCGCAGGACACCGTCCGCGTCACCATCGAGGAACAACCCGACGGCTCGCGTCTACTGAAAATGTAAAGGAATGAATCCCTTCTCGGGCCTTCGGCCTTGTAACTTCGAAAAAATCGCTCCGAAGTTCGTGGTCGAGCGGGTTTTCGGGATAAGCGCGGAGGTCGTCAGAATGCGTGTCGGTGGGGAACGGAAGTTTTGGAAAACAAAGAAAACGAAAGATTATCAATGAAAGCACATTATTTTGTACAGGCGCTGTTCGCCCTGGCGGGGATTGTCGCACTGCTGGCGAGCGTGTTCAACTGGAAGTGGTTCTTCACCGCCCGGAACGCCCAACTCATTGTCCGCAACGTGGGTCCCGGCCGAGCCCGCCTCTTCTACGGTCTGCTCGGTCTCATCATGATAGCCATGGCCGTGTTCTTCTACTTCGAGACCATGCGGCAGTGAACTGGAGCGGGTCGCGGAGAAACATCTGTTTTTTTGGGGGATTGTCCGATAACACCAAATGGCAATTCTGGATTCTTTCAATCTGAAAGTTCAACTGATGTTTCATTCCTTTTCTACCGTAGAATAGACCACACGGGGGGCTTTCAAAACTCTCTTTTAAGCATGGATGTTATAAATTGAAAGTTGAAAAGTTTGTCTCTCCACTGCTCCAGCAGCGACAGACATTCGGTTCGTTCCATCATGTTTGTCCTACATTTGAAATCCCTTGCAGATATACTGATGAATCGCAGGATATTTGCAGTGCGTTGCAAATTTCTTCGCTTGCGTGGCGAAAAATGCAGTGCACTGCAAATTTCCGTGCTGCCCAGGGAAAATCCTTTTATGCTAAGTGGGAGAAGTGTGTCATTCCCCAAAAATGTCATTAGTGACACTTTTTTGGAATGCAAAGTTAGCGGATTATTCTTGGGCTGTCAAGAGGCCATTCCCGAAAAGTGTCATTTGTGATGGGAAATTGGATTGCCGCCCCGCTTCACTCTGCGACCTTCCAATCCTCGATGGTGCCGGTCTCGGACGAGAAGCTGCAGCCTATCTTGTACAGTGTGC
>CAVEHG010000230.1:0-4160 GCA_963615405.1 bacterium
TTGTACTACCACCGGCGCAATTTTTAAATCTCGCGCGGTTATTTTGACGGCCGGAACGTTTCTTGGCGGCAACCTTTTCATCGGACGTCACAGTTTCGAAGGGGGAAGAATAGGGGAGCCTGCTTCGAACGGTCTGACACAACAATTGGTTTCGTTGGGAATTGAATCTTCCCGAATGAAGACCGGAACTCCGCCGCGAATTGACATCAGGTCTGTTGACACCTCTTCTCTTCTCCGCCAGGTCGGAGATGAGAATCCTGAGAAATTTTCTTTCCTCCCTTATCTTTCGACTGTGCAGAATGGAACTCCGCAGATGCCTTGTTTCATTCTCCATACGAATGCGCATACTCACGAGATCCTCAAGAGCGGTTTCGATGAGTCTCCACTTTTCACTGGTATGATTCACGGAAAAGGGCCGCGCTACTGTCCGAGTATCGAGGATAAGCTTCGCGTGTTCCCGGACAAGGACAGCCATCAGCTTTTCCTTGAGCCGGAAGGCCGCCATACTGGGGAATATTATCTCCAGGGGTTTTCTTCCTCGCTTCCGTTGAGGGTTCAGATGGATGCTCTGCATTCCATCGCCGGCCTGGAAAATGTGAAGGTTTTCCGCCCGGCTTACGCCGTCGAGTATGATTATTTCGATCCTACGCAGCTTAAGGCTTCCCTGGAATCGAAATGTATTGATAATCTGTTTCTTGCGGGTCAGGTAAATGGAACTACAGGTTACGAAGAGGCTGCTGCTCAGGGACTTATGGCCGGAATTAACGCTCATCTCAAGCTTGCTGAGCGTGAGCCTTTCATTCTCTCGCGCGATGAGTCTTATATAGGAGTTCTTATTGATGACCTTATCACTAAGGGAGTCGATGAACCTTATAGAATGTTCACTTCCCGTGCTGAGTACAGAATTCTTTTGAGGCAGGATAATGCTGATGAGCGTCTGACTGCCCGTTCTTATGAGATTGGTTTAGCCGACAAGTTCCGCTACGATTTTACTATGAGAAAATATGAGCGTGTCCGCTCTCTTTCTGAATATATCGAGGCGAAGAATTTCACGGCGAAACAGGCCAATCCGTACCTTGAGTCTATAGGTTCTTCACCTCTTACTGACTCTAAGAAAATTTCTGAGATTGCGTCTCGTCCGGAAGTATCTCTTTCTTCGCTTTTAAATAATGTTCCACGTGGAACACTTCTTGAGAATTTGCTCAGCTTTGATGAGCCTGTTCTGGAAGATTATTCTGATTATATCTTCGATTCGAAGCAACTTCCTTCCGAACTCGAAGGCTCTTCCTATGCGGATGCAGTTGAGGTTCTGAAGTCCAATTGTGGTTATCGTGAGGATAGGGGAGTGCTTGAAAAGGCTTCAGAGGGTTTCTCTGATATGCTCAGGAATGAGGTTGTGGAGTCTGTGGAGGTTTCTCTGAAATATAGCGGCTATATTGAGCGAGAACGGCTTCTGGCCGAGAAACTGCATCGTCTGGAAGATCTGAAAATCCCTGAGAATTTCGATTTCGACAAGGTTACCGGAATGACCATAGAGTGTCGCCAGAAGATGAAAAAGTATCGTCCGACGACCATCGCCCAAGCCTCCCGCATTTCCGGCGTCTCTCCTGCTGACATCTCCGTCCTCCTTGTCTATTTCGGTCGCTAATATTTCCTTTCCGACCGCCGAGAGCGCGAAAAATCTATGATATTGATTCTTTAGAGCCGCTTGAGGGCCTCCTTGATGATCTTTTCTACCTTCGCGTCAGGCTGCTCCTTGAGCACTGCCTGAACCGCCTTCTGAATATTCGGACGCGAAAAACCGAGCATCTGAAGAGCGCTTGTCGCCTCCTCGATATCCGCATTGTTATCGACCTTCACAGGCAGCTGCACATCCGCCCCCTCGCCCTTCACGATCTTATCCTTCAGCTCCAGAACCATCCTCTGAGCACTCTTCAGACCGATGCCCTTTATACTCTTCAGACGAGTGATATTCTCCGAAAGAATCGCATCGCGAAGCTCGTCAGGAGTAAGCGATGACAGAATAATCCTCGCCGAAGCCGCTCCGATACCGGAAACCCCGATGATAAGCTTGAAAAGCTCCCGCTCATCCTTCGAAGCGAAACCATACATCACCTCCGTCGAATCGCGCTGGTTAATTGCTTGATATATAAACACTTTAGCGCTTTCTTTCCCGTCCAGAGCCTGATACGTCAGAAGAGAAATCTCCACACCGTAACCGATGCCGTTATTGTCCACAACAAGATAAGTAGGGGAGAGTTCGGCAATTTTGCCGTTGATATAGTCTATCATAACAAGAACATTTATTCCTTTGCAAGTCCACAAATTTACTCAATCTTTTGTAATTTTGCAGTTTGCAAAGACTATTTATAATATGTCAGCGATAGAAGAATTAAGAAGCTGTTTCCCTCAGCTGGGCGTCAAGGTATATGATAAACCGCTTGTCTATCTGGACAACGCGGCCACATCCCTGCGTCCCCGCAGCGTCCTCGACAGGTGGTATGAACTCAGCTCCCATAGCAGTGCCAACCTGCATCGCGCCGTGCACAAGATAGCAGCCGACGCCACTGAGCAGTACGAAGCCGCCCGCGAAGCAGTCCGCGCATTCCTCAATGCCGAGAGCACCTCAGAAATCATCTTCACTTCAGGAGCGACACAGTCGCTCAATATTGTAGCATACTCATTCTCAGAGGCTTACATTAATAAAGGAGACGAAATCATAGTCTGTGAAAGCGAACACCATTCGAATATAGTTCCCTGGCAGTTCGCCTGCGACAGAAAAGGCGCCACGCTGAAAGTCCTTCCTGTCGATGAAGACGGCTATCCGAGACTGAATGTCCTGGAAAGTCTGCTTACCGATAAGACCAGGATTCTCTGCATCGCCCAGATATCCAATGTCCTGGGACTCAGAAATCCTGTAGGAGAGATAGTAAAACTTTGTCACTCAAAAGGTTGCAAGGTTCTTATCGATGGCGCGCAGGGCGTTCTTCACGGCAATTCCGATGTACAGAAACTTGGCTGCGACTTCTACGCATTCTCCGGTCACAAATTGTTCGCGGCGCCGGGCACGGGAGTGCTTTACGGCAGACGCGAACTCCTGGAAAAGATGCCTCCTTTGCTTGGTGGCGGCGAGATGATCGGAAACGTCAGCTTCGCTCGCACGACCTTCGCACCGCTCCCGCAGAAATTCGAAGCGGGCACCCAGAACATCTCCGGAACTCCGACTCTCGTGCAGGCGATCGAAATGCTCAACTCTATGAATGATAGTGAGATACAGAAGGAATACGATGCTGTCAGGGATTACGTTCTGAAGGCGCTTACAGGAGATGAAAGGATACACCTCTACGGTGTTCCCCGTGGAACATCGGACAAGATAGCCCTATTCTCATTCACGGTGGAAGGTGCTCATCACGAGGATCTTGCGCTGATTCTCGACAAGATGGGAATAGCTGTCAGATCCGGTCAGATGTGTGCAGAACCACTTATGGACCGCTACGGCGTGACGGGTATGGTCAGGGCCTCATTCCTGCCGTATAACACCCTCGAAGAGGCGGAGTATTTCATCAGCTGCCTGAACAGGGCCATCGGAATGCTCAAATGAGATGAATCTCTATAGTCAGGAAGAAAAGTTATGGAAAATATGACACTGAAAGAAGCACAGGAGCAGGTTGTGGAGGATTTTTCCCTCTATGATGAGTGGCTCGACAAATATGAATATCTCATCGACCTGGGAAAGAATCTCCAGACGTTCGACGAATCGAAAAAGACCGATGACAGGCTTATCAAGGGTTGCCAGTCCCGCGTATGGCTTGACTGGAAATTCGAAGACGGGAAGCTCTATTTCAGCGCGGACAGCGACGCCATCATCACCAAGGGCATAATTTCCCTGCTTATCAGTGTCTATTCGGGCCGCACTCCGCAGGAAATAGCAGCCGATGATTTCTCCTTCCTGGACAGAATCGGCCTGAAGGAAAACCTCTCGCCTACCAGGGCAAACGGTCTGGTCTCTATGATAGCGACCATCCGCAGCGCTGCGGAGGCGCAGATTTAAGAAAACAGACATTTTTGATACGAATTTTAAATGAATGCGGCTCTGCAAAGGCCGTGACAGCATAAGAAGCAATGGAGGAAAACGAAGTCAAAACCAACGAGGAAGTTCT
>CAVEHG010000231.1:0-4117 GCA_963615405.1 bacterium
GCCGCCATCCTGGCATTGTGAGGCAGGATGATGGCAAGAGACAGCGATGCGGCCACGGCAAAGGCCACCGCAGCACGTCTTACTTGATTGTATGGCAATGGTATTACCCTAGCTGCAGCCCCCTGTCCGGTTACGGGAATTCCCATTCCTTCCAGTTCCCGTTCGATGTCCGCCGGAGCAAAGGCAGCATAAGACCACTCTCTGCCAGACTCTGAAGATCTGGCCGACCGTTTTTCCGTCTCTTTCAAGGCTATCCTGAGATCTGCTTCCTGATTGGCCTTCCGAACGGCCCGCGCAAGCAGCGACAGTTCCTTGTACCGGGCACGCAAGGCCTCGTCCGCCTCCATCTCTTTCTCGAAGGCGGCACGCTCCTCTTCAGGCATTCTGCCGAGAATGTACTCCTGAATTCTTTCGTATTGTTCCTGTTCCGTCATCATGGATTCTTTGGTTGAGAGACCTTTTTCCAGGCATTAAACATATTGAGCAGGCTCTTGTGGCACTTGTACCTCTTGCTCTTGACAACTGTCGTGCTGGCAAAGTGGCCGCCGAACTTCTCCACTATCTCGTTGTCGTTCAGGTCATCGTACCACGTGTAGCGAAGCAGCTGAGCGCAGGGATATCCCAGATTCTCATACTTCTCCTTAAGGAACTCCGTCCACTCTTTCATCTGTTCATCGTCTTCCTCCCCGTGCCCTTTGATAAAAATCGGCGTCCTTGAGCCGTGTGATACGCAGAATGAATCCGGATGTTCCGTGAGGGTCTCGACAAGTTTGTCTTGCCGTTTCACGCCGCGGAATCGCTCATGCATCTTGTTTATCCCTATCGACACTATGTAAGTGGGGAGGGAACAGCGCATTTTATCCTCCGTGATTCTCCCGTCAATGATCTGGGACCAGAATTCCACGACGGAATCCTGGTAAAGATCCGGGAGGGAGACTTTCGTTTTGGGGTATTTCGTGAGGAAATATGCCGTAAAAGACTCCCTGCACTCCTCATAAAGTTTTCGGAATGCAGTGTTGTCTCCCGCGAAGACACTTTTCAGAAACTGTTGGTCGGCCATTGCAACGATATATAGACTACGCAAATATAAGTTCTTTCTCCGACTATTCCAATAGAAACGGCATTGCTGCCGGGAATCTCAGTTCAGCAACACGAAGGCACCCCAGTATTCAGGGGATGGATATTCCGCCCTTATTTCAACCTGCGCCTTGCGGAGAGCCTGCTCGCACGTGTCTCCCGAATAGAGATTGCGGTAGAAGGCGGCCATGAGTTCGGAAGTGCACCGGTCATCCACATTCCACAGGCTCATCAGTATCTTGTCCACCCCGGCAAGCTTGAAGGCCCTCTGGAGGCCATAGACCCCCTCCGCCTTGCGGCTCTGCCCGAGACCCGTCCGGCAGGCCGACAGAACGGCCAATGAACAGCCCGTGAAGTCCAGATACTGTATCTCGTCCGCCCTGAGGATGCCGTCATCCAGCATGGACGATGCAACGAAGGCCGTATCCGCCCTGTTCCATGTCGAGTCAGCGCCGGCGAACAGCAGCCCGGAGTTATACATCGGGTTGTAATCCTTGCGGTGGGCGTTGTCCTCGTCAAAGAATCCGTGAGTGGATATATGAAGGATTCCGTCATTTCTGCCGGAGCGGGAGCGGAATGAAGACTCCGTCGCCTCTTTGCCCTCGTATACTGCCAATCCGGCCTTAGCCTCTCTGACGATTGACGATATCGCATCAATCTCGGCGGCGGAATAGACCAGGCGGCGCAGCCTGTCTCCCCTCTCTATGTCACGATACGGGGATGTCTCATCCCGAGGTCCGGCAATGCCGCCACCGTAATCCACATCTCCCCACATCGCGACCATCAAAGGATTGCCGTTCCCGACGTCTTCGCCGGAGAGGGACGCCATCTCTCCGATGTTGGACATCAGATGGAACGTATACCTGTCCGCAAGATGATTGCGGCCGCCGATGTACAATGCCGGGAACGAGATGGAATTGAAAATTCCGTTTGAGGAATAGTATATGTCATCAATGCCTGACAGGTACCGCTCCAGCGAAGCCCAGATGCAATCGTAGAGGCTTCTGTCAGAATACAGTCTCCGGTGGTCGCCCAGCGCGGCTTTCCTGATGTCTTCAATGTTTCCGAGCCGGACGGGGGTTATAGTGCCGTCCTTGCCGAGAATCAGCGCGAGGAGATTGTCCGACGATGTGTGGATGAACTCCATGGCGACGGAGCTGCCGGAAAGGCTGCGGGATATGTCGCGCGATGACACCTTAGCGCTCTCCTCGTCTTCGCGGTATGCCGAGCAGGAGACGTTCAGTTCCTTGTCCAGCTTTTCAATACTGTTCTTCAGGTACGCCTTACGGATGGCGTTGCCCACTTTCCCGAGACCTTCGCGATATGACAGTTCCTTCCTGTATTCCTGAAGGGTCCGGTACCGCTCCAGCATCAGGGAATCTCCGATGGCGCCGATCCTGTTCGCGAGCTCGCGGTTTGACCTCAGCAGCAGTCCTTTCATGAACACGGTGTTGTCAAAGCAGAGCTCCGCCAACGCATCGGAAGGGTGACTGTAAAGCAGGTCGGAAGCGTAATCAAACGGAGCGTCAAGAAGGTCCACAAAATGCTCGCGCTGATATTCGCTCATGGAGCTCAGGTTCTTTGACAGCAATGTCTTCAGTCCCTCGCAACACTCGATCACAGACTTCTCCAGACCGTCCCAGTCCTCCTCCTGCTCCATGAACTTGAACCCCCGGACCTGGTTGTCGATGAACAGCGGATCGTCAGCGGATGTGGTGCCTTTGAGGAACGTCGTATAAAGGGCGTATAGCTTCTTGCTGTTCGTGATGTCGTGCACGCGGAAACAGATATCCGACAAGTCGCCGTAGGAGGATTTGTCGTTATTGCCCCTGTCTATCGCGTCCACGTAATTGACCGCAGCGCAAATAATCGGATATGCGGCAATAACCCCGTACTGTTCAACCGTCCAGTTTATCCACAGTACGGTACATTTGAGGACGAAGGCAGGGGTATAACGTGAATCCGCCCCAATCTCCTTCACATATGCTCCGATTCCCTCAATCGCTCCGGCGGGATTGTCAAGATATTCCATCTTGTAATCATATACCTTGAGCAGGTCTGCAACGGAAATCAATTTACCCTGAATACTGTCTTTGTCCGGATATGAATCCTGGACGCGTCTGAACAACTCATCGGCGTCGTATTGCTTCATGATGGAATAACATCTCTTCTGCCCCTCCACGTCCCCTATGTCCTCATAGAGGCCGAACAGTTCCAGCGCAACCGTAAACTTCAGATTGGACTGTCCGTCAGGATTGCTCTCCATACCCTTCGATTCCTCCTCCGTAAGATATTTCCCATCATAAAGATCCCTCATGACAGTCTCCGCCTTTTCATATTCTCCTATATGCCTGTAGCATTCGAACACGCCGAACATCGCGGAATATCTGCTTCCCGAGGTGGTGAACACCTCGTTCTTCTGCTCAAAGAAATCCGCCGCCGCCTGATACTTGTGAGCGGACGTCAGCATGGTGAATGTCCGTGACGACAATGAGTAGTTTAACACGTGTACCGTTTTAGGGAATATCCACTCCGCCAGGAGCAGCAGGAAGCAGGCGGAGATGACGAAGCCTATCGTGCCTATCATCAAATATAACAGACAGCCCATGACACCGCCGGCCTTCTCGCGGACCTCGGCCATTCTTTTTCCTTTCGATTGAGTCTCCGATGTAATCATTTTGTTATCTTTGCAATATGAAAACAGGCTGGTTGCCAAAATTTAAGTTAATCCTACTGCTGCTTCTTGCGGTATTCATCTTCCTGGTAATGTACGATTGCTTCGTAAGGGGGATGAAACTTAAGGAGTCTCTCGAGCGGAGGCTGTTCTCACTGTTTGCGCTCAGCCTGGGGAGAGTCCTGCTTTTCATTCTTACAGTCGCCGCCTTTTTCGCCATTTATTCCGTCGTTTTTGAATAGCCTGTCTTTCAAGTCGAAG
This sequence comes from bacterium, assembly GCA_963615405.1. Lineage (GTDB taxonomy): Bacteria > Bacteroidota > Bacteroidia > Bacteroidales > UBA932 > Cryptobacteroides. The sequence goes on from CAVEHG010000231.1 coordinate 4,013, forward strand.
GTTACGCCGTTCAGGAAACCGACCGCATCCTGCGCGGACACACTCAGGCTATCCCGTTCAAGCACCGACAGGCTCACGGACTTGTAGGTACGCTTCGCCAGCCTG
>CAVEHG010000232.1:0-4107 GCA_963615405.1 bacterium
AGAAACTCTACCAGAAAATCGTCGCTATCGTGATGATCGCCGCCTCCGTCTGGCTATTCTTCTCGGTGTAAAAGGAAACTGGTTGAAATAGCTGAGGGCGCGCCGGTAAAGAAAAGGCATTTGTTCGGGGAATAGAGCTTTTTACGGACAAGTGACAAAAATTCAGAGGTTTGTCCGTAAAACCACTCGTTTTTACGGACAAACTTTTTATTTTTGTCTGATTCAAGTAAGAATCATTTTATGAAATGGTTCTAATAACTTACTCCAATTATGGCAACGACATTCGGCAATACCTGGTGGGGACACAACTGGCTCCAGGCGCTTACTCAGATTGACTACCAGAACAGAATTCCGCGAGGAGCGGCATATGCCCGGAAGGGAGCCGTGCGCGACATCAGTGTGAAGGAAGGCCACATTACCGCCAAGGTGGAAGGAAGGCGTCCGCGGCCATATTCGGTTTCCATCGCTATGCCGTGGTTCGAGAGGGACTCTATAGACAAACTTATGGACGGGATAATGGAACATCCCGAAATCGTGTCGAAGCTTCTCAAGCACGAACTCGACCCGGGCATACTCGAAATTGCCGCGGGATGCGGTCTGAAGATATTCCCGGAACGATGGAGCGATCTCGCTATGAAATGTAGCTGCCCGGATTGGGCGGTGCCCTGCAAGCACCTGGCAGCAGTCATCTATATGATGAGCCGCGAGATTGACAACAACCCATTTCTGGTTTTCACCCTCCACGGTGTGGACCTTATGGCCGAACTGAAGAGCAGGGGAGTCTCGGAGGACCTCGCCTCGAATTCTTTCTCTGTCCCGGACATAAAGGAAGTTCTTCAGGTGCACAAGTCAGCAAAAGGACTGGAAAAGAAGGATCCGGAATTCCGCAGAGTCGATTTCTCCCATATTTCGGACTTGAGCGGAGTTCTGCCGATGCTACTGAAGGAGAATCCGCCGTTCTGCCCCGGGTCTGATTTTAAAGCGCTATATATCACCCAGTTAGACAGAATAAAGGCTAGAGCCGTCAAATATTTCGCAGGGAAGATTGGCCCTGACACTCTGTTTCCAGTTGACACTCAGCAATCACTGAGAAGAGTCGGTCAGGACACGGAATTCAAACTGAAATGCAATCTTCTTCTGGAATGGGAACTGGAGGTATCACACTGGAAGGAAAATTCAGAAGACTCGCCGTCCCCGGTCGATGAATTCTCCCCGACGGGACTTTCAATATATGAAGAAAACGGAATTCTGCAGGAGGTTACCGGAGTCAATCCTGATTTCATACAGGACTATTCAGCCAGCACTGCGGCTCTGCATCAGGGTTTTCTCTCTGCGCTTCACCTTATGGCGAAAGGAAACATATCCCCTAAGATTGTCCGTCTGAGCGACAGGAACTACGCCATTATGTGGCAACCCTGTCTCATAGACCCGGAGGTGAGAGTGATGCTGGAATCCCTCGAGGACATCATTCCAGACACAATGATCGGATTCTACCCCGGCAAAGTCCGCAAAGCCCCCCTTCACAAAGCCGAAGCCCTTGTCGAATTCTTCCTTGACAAACTTGTGCCGATTTTCACCGCCCACAACGCCAACCCCCTTTCGGAAATATTCTTCAAAAACATCAGCGAACCTTATGACACACCGGGCGAAAGGGAGATTCCAGGAAATATAAATGCCTGGCTTTCAGTATATTCTTTAAGCCGATTCCAGCATACTCCAGTAATTGCAGTGGATGAAGGACGTGGAGGCTCATTCCTTTTGAATATGGGCGTAGAGGACGAGTCCGGCTCAGGGGTCATCCCTCTCTCAGACATTTTCAACAACAATGAATATGCTGTCTCCCGGTACTCGATTCTGAAATCTTTCGTTGATCTTTCTGCGGCGATTCCCGACATCTCCAGATACCTCTCCTGCAAGGCGGCCCAGCCGCTGAAGTACACAGATGACGCATTCGTCCCGATTCTAATGCAGATTCTTCCGGCTGTCAAGCTGCTGGGAGTCAAGGTATTCCTACCGAAGTCCCTGCAGAATCTCATCCGGCCGAAGCCGGCTCTGCGCCTGCGCAAAAAGAGCTCAGCCTCGGGATTCCATCTCTCCGGTCTTTTTGATTTCGACTGGGAAATCGCTCTCGGAAAAGATGTTGTTCCCGCCGAGGAATTCAGAGCCCTTCTTTCCAAGGCCAGCAAACTTGTAAAATTCAAGGGGAAATACATCTATATGAGTCCCGATGACTTCGACAAAGTCCAGCGGGCCCTCTCCGGAACTGAGAAACTGACTCCGGGACAGATGCTCCAGGCCGCCATTCTCGGTGAATATGAGTCCGCTCCGGTCATCCTCAGCGACGAAGTGCGTGAAATGATAAACTCATTCACTTCTGATCGTCAAATTGATGTCCCTGCCGGTATCAACGCGCAGCTCCGGCCATACCAGACGAGGGGATTTTCCTGGCTCTACAAGAACCTGCGCATCGGTTTCGGCTCCATCCTGGCGGATGATATGGGACTCGGAAAGACGCTGCAGACCATCACTCTGATCCAGAAACTGAAGGACGAAGGACATCTGGGAAAAAAGAAGGCTCTGGTAGTAGCCCCGACCGGACTTCTGTCGAACTGGCAGGCTGAGATTACCCGTTTTGCCCCGGGGCTCAGTTCATTCATCTATCACGGAACCGGACGTGCACTGCCGAAGGACCTTTCTGATATTATTATTACCACGTACGGCGTGTTAAGGACAGATGCCAAGGCCATAGCGAAGAAAGGCTGGGCAGTTATGGTAATCGACGAGGCTCAGAACATCAAGAATCCGTCCACAGCCCAGAGCAAGGCCGTTCGCACCATCCCTGCCGACACCCATATCGCATTGAGCGGAACGCCAGTGGAAAACCGTCTGAGCGAGTTCTGGAGCATAATGGACTACGCCAATTCCGGCTATCTCGGCACTCTCAAGTCATTCAACGAGAAGTTCACCAAGCCGATTCAGCTTTACAACGACGAGGAATGCGCGGGAAAATTCCGCAAAATTACGGCTCCGTTTATGATGCGACGGATGAAGACGGACAAAAGCATCATAAGCGACCTTCCTGACAAGGTGGAAATCAACGAATATTCCACTCTCACGCCTGAGCAGGCGGCTCTGTATCACAAGATTCTGGACTCCGCTATGGCAGAGATAGAAGGCAAGGACACCTCCGACAACGCGCAGCTCTTCGAGCGCCAGGGGCTTATCCTCCAGATGATTCTCGCCCTGAAACAGGTCTGCAACCATCCTTTCCAGTATCTCAAGAGCGGCCGTTGCGATATAGAGGAGTCCGGGAAGGTCGAGATGCTGCTCGACCGGGTGGAGGCAATCCTTGAGGCAGGGGAGAAAGTTCTGATTTTCACGCAATTCCGTGAGATGGGAGACCTGCTTGTCAAGTTCATAGAAGAGCGGACAGGCACGGCTCCGATGTTCCTTCACGGCGGGTGTTCAGTCAGCAGGCGCGCTGAAATGGTGGATCGGTTCCAGAAAAATAAGGAGGACAAGGTGTTCGTCCTGTCGCTGAAGGCCGCCGGTACTGGACTCAACCTTACCGCCGCCAGCCACGTGATCCACTTCGACCTCTGGTGGAATCCGGCAGTGGAGGCCCAGGCTACGGACCGCGCCTACCGTATCGGCCAAAACCGCAACGTGATGGTCCACCGTTTCATCACCAAGGACAGCTTCGAGGAGAAGATAGACAATCTGATTCAGAGCAAGAAGCACCTTGCCGAGATGACCGTAGCCTCCGGCGAAAGCTGGATAGGCAAACTCAGCAACAAGGAGCTCCGCGACCTCTTCGAGTAGCCCCGCCGTTGCTCCCGTCCGGCCGGCTCCGCCGTCCAATGTTGTAATCCAGTGACCATTGCTTGTGGGCTCGCGCTCGGACAGACTCATCGGACGCATTGGACGCGAAGCGGCCGGGGAAATGATTGCGGCAGTGAGTCTGTCTGAGCGCTGGCACCATTCATCGGATGGCGTCAAATCCAGGTGTGGACATAATCGGCTCAAAAGTTCCCTACCTGGCGGAGCGACCTGACTCTGACGCACTTCTACCACATCCACCTCTTCCAGGTGTGGACATAATCGGCT
>CAVEHG010000233.1:0-4060 GCA_963615405.1 bacterium
CTCCGCTATGGAGTATATCGTTGCGGGGAAGTTCCCGTACATGTTCCGGTTCACGGCGTACCAATCGCCGCCCTGCGTGTCGCGCCCCTCCAGGATGTCCACGATGACTTCGCCGCGCCCCGCCATCTCCGCGTACAGCTCACCGCCCTCGACTTTGAGGCCCAGGATGAACATCTCCTGCATAACTGTGAGTGAGTCGTCGTACACGTAGCCGTACACGTCTTCCATATCGAGAGTCTTTCCGTCCTCGACGGCCTTGATAACCTCCTCCAGCAGGCGGTCGTAGGCTTCGCCTACCCTCTGAATCGCGCGGCGTACTCTGGAAGGGTGCTCTATCTGCTCCTTCGCGTCCTCCCATCTGAGGACTCGGAATTCGTCGTCTTCTCTGTACCCTTTTCCATCCAGGAACCAGGCGACCCAGCGGTCGTTCGCGTCCTCGCCCTGACCGGCTACGCCGAAGCCCACGCCGGGGTGCTTCTTCGAGATTTCCGCGAGGTCCGTCTCGCAGTCGTACCATTTGCCCTCGTAGTAGCGGCTGTTCAGGACATCGCCGTGCGTGTCGAGAAAGTCGTCTATATCCTTCATCAGCGCGTCGAACTTCGGCTGACTGCCTTCGCAGTGGAAGAATTCAAAATTCGTAATGTATCCCATGATGTTGTCTGTTTTTGGGCCTTTTATGCTACAAATCTGTAGCGTGCTACGGATTTGCAGCGTAAACCGGCATATTTCACTTATTGTCTGTAATCAGAGCCTCCGCTATGGAGCGGACCGTCGCGCCGAAGTCGCCGTCCATCCCCTTGCAGATTCTGACGTATTTCCAGATGAAGTCGTCCGCGTCGGGGTCCGATGAGTAGTTCGGTACCTCCGCCAGGGCGTAAAGGTTTCCGTCCTTGACTTTCAGTCTTTCTATGTGAGCCTCGTCGCCGTTCAGGATGACGTGAGCCGAATCCGTGTTGCAGCCGTCTTCCACGGCCTTCTTCGCCTGCCCGAGAAGCAGGTCGTCGTCCTGCCCCTCCAGGGCGGAACGGAGCGCTTGAATCGTGTCTGTCATATTCTTTCTCTCAGGCGGCCTTGTACGCCTCGAACCAGCGGCATTTGCGATTATATCTCTCCTCCTCGTCCCCGGCGCTGTCGCACCAGGCTTCGTGCCAGCCCTTGAAATACCTGCCGAACTCCTCCGACGCGAGGCCGTCCGCGGTCTTCGGGATGTCCAGTCCGGGACATTTCCTGGTCATGAGTTTCACGAGGCTGTCTGTCTCGTCCTCGGTGTAGACTTCGCCCGCGAAGTAGAAGCGCGGCAGTCCGGGAAGCCCCAGGGGGTTGTGGAGCGTATGGAAGTTGGCGAACTCGTCGGTGGCGCTCCAGCAGAGCGTAACGGAAGGGAACTCCTCCTCGATGAGGTCGGAGAGGTCGCCGCTCGGTCCCCAGGCCGTGGTGGCCGCGAAGTCGAGGCGTGTGCCGCCTGCATAGGGTTCGAACTTCACTTCTCCGCCGTCGGGGTCGCAAGGCCCGCAGAGGCACGGCTCGGTCTCGTATTCGGGGTCGAGTATGCCCCGGCAGGAGATGTGTCCCCGGAGGATTTCTTCCTTGCTGTACCCGAAGCGGGCGAAGAGGTTTCCTATCCAGAGCCTTCCGAAGCCGTTCTCGATGGCGTTCGGGAGGTCGTTGAGTGTCTTTGCGAGCGCCTCGATGTCTTCCTTCGAGCCGACCGCCTTGTATTTTGTCACGCACCAGTTTGGCATAATGATTCAGTTTTGATTGTTCTTGAAAGTGTCTTTTGAAAAGCCCCTGCGGACCCGCGGACCCGCAGGGACGGAAAAAAGTTCTGCCCTACCGGGAGAACTGCTCAAGGTCTTCAGGTGTCACGTCAACACCAACCGCCTGCATCAGATTGCAGAAGTCGTCGTCGGAGATGGTGTACTTCTCCGTTATCTGCCTGTGGATGTCGACGACGCTCGTCGTCTGCGTCTGCCGCGCAGCCCAGGCGAGCATCTTTGTCCAGATGGCGCTGCTGCGTGTCAGTTCACGCTTTTTCGGCTCCTGAGGCTTCTCCTCGGAGGTCTCCGCGTCGGATTGCGTGGCGGTCTCGGAAACAGTCTCGGAAACGGTCTCGGAAGACTCCTGAGCCGGGGCTGCCGCAGCCGCCGTCACAGCCTCCTCCTCGGTCGCCTTGGATTTGCTTACGAGAGTGGCCGAGCCCGAGGTGTATTTCGAGTCGTCTCTGCCCGAGTAGATGTCCGCGCCGAAGCCCAGGGACTTGCAGGCTACGCCGAGAGCGTCGGTGTAGGCCATCTTGTAGGCTTCGTCATCGCAGAAGAACTCGCCCTTGTCGTTCTTTCTGACGAGGCGGTTTCCGCCCGTGCCCCTGATAGGCTTGGTCCACTTGCCTGTCTTGGTGTCCTTGAGATAGAGATTGAGGTCGACGAAGACCATCACCTCGCCGTTCGGGACGGTGACACGCTCCTGGCGCGTCACTTCGGTGTACCAGCCCTCTCCGGCGGGGCCGAAGAGTTCGGTGAGTTTCTCGATGCGCCACATGGCGTTGATTTCGGTGAACTGCTTCCCGTAGGATGTCTTGAAAGGCTTCTGCGCGTCCTGCGGAACGGTTCGTACCTGCTTGTAGATGTGCAGGTTGTCATTGGTGTTCTTGATTTCCATAATATCGATATTTTAGTTTGTTGATTTGTTTCAGTTGTCAAACACTTCGTGTTCTTCGATGTCGTACCGGATAAATTCGTCGGGACTTTTTCTGTCGCCCCTCCAGAGATAGACGCTTTTTGCGGGGAAGTCGACGTCCCCGGTCTCGTTCGCAAGACTGTGGATGTCGTATTTCTCAAGGTCGATGTCGGCCTCGCAGCCGTCGAGAGGGAAGTACTGGAAGTCCAGGTCAAGGTCGCCGCAGAGGGACTTCTGAGCGCCTTTCAGAGAAGAATAGACGGCGGTGTAGTCGTTTTCCTGACCGGAAACGCGGCTCACCTCTCTTTTGATGTAAACTTTCATAATCATAATCGTAAGTTCCTGCGCCTCACCCGTTGGGGCGCTTACAAGGCAAGACGAGGCACGGAAGGACTTCCGCCACAGGACAAGGACGGCCGGGAAAATCGATGAGCTCCGCTCGTCTATTTTTCCGAGACGAACGCAGAGGTCCTTGGCCCGCGGAACGCCGTGCCTATCTTCGCCGCGGGAAGTGACCCGGCGGGCGAGGTGAAGGAACCCTCCCTCTCCTCCTGCCGTAAGGGAGAAAGGAAGGGACTGTCAGGTAGAGAGGACCGTCTATCCGGGCAAGAGCGACAGCGGGGACGGGTGGGCGGAGTCGGGAGGAATGCTTTCTGTCGGGTTGTTTCCGTGTTTGGCAAAATGCAGCCGAAAGGAAATATAATTTATTGTCGAAAATGATTCATTTTTCGGAAGTGCTTGTAAATAAGAAAAATATGCGTATATTTGCGCGTTGATTTCCCTCTTATGATTAAATAATCCACATTAAAAAGAAATAACATCCTTAAAATCGCATCATGAAAAGACATCTGCTCCTCATTACCGCCGCCACAATCGCGGCCGCAGCATTCTCCGCCTGCTCCAAGAGCGAGACGGTTCCCGTTTCGGAAGACTCCCTGAACGAAATCTGCTATATGGTTGCCCCTCGGGTCAAGTCCGACGATTACAAGGAGTTCGACAAGGACTGGCACTTCTATTCTTTCGCGTACTATCTTCCTGCAGGTCAGGACTGGGCAACTTACCATATGTACAGTTCCGCATATCTGTATCATTCGCAAATATCATGGGATTCGACGGTCTGGAGAGATAAGTATCAGAAATACTACTGGCCGAAAGCCGGCAGCCTGACCTTCCTCGCCTGGGCTTTCCTGTCGCAGTCTATACCTTCTGTCAATCCGGAAGATGCGGACTACGGCGTTCCGTCCTATTCCGCAAACGAGGCGGTGAGTCCGACGTATGACGTGAACCCGTCGTACGGCATAAGTTTTACCGATTACAATGTCGTGACAGTTGACATACTCTCCCGTCTAAAGACGGTGAGATTCTTGGATGCGAACGTGGCTGC
>CAVEHG010000234.1:0-4034 GCA_963615405.1 bacterium
TCGTCCGAATACTCAATGACCATCTTGTCCTCATAGCCGGACGGAACCTCAATTTTTGTGAAGACCATTCGGTTGCAGCTTTTCGCCGTGAGAAAATCCAGCCAGATGGGATTTTGCGGAGAAATCACGACGGACTTGGGGTAAAAGTTCTTGGTTGAATACGGGTATTCGGTTGAAACCGGGTCATAGTAGCCGGTTTTCTCATACGGGGTCTGAGATGTGAAATTGCCGAACTTCAATTGTTCCGGCGTCTTATAGAGCGAGAGTGCCGCCGAGTGGTAGTTTGCGAGACAGTTCGTGCAGTTGGACTCATAATCAATCGTGTAATCTACATTCTCCGTTTTTTCCGCATCGTCCACATAAATCTTGACTGTACCCTTCTTGATGTACGGCGCGCCAAGCGAGTAGTCTGTGGTTGAGCCGTCGCCTGTACCAACCGTCATGCCGGAGATAGTGTATCCCGGCAGAACCGATGCGTCCGGGAAGACAAACGCACCGAGGCCGTCAATTCCGAGGGTACGCATCGTCTGCCCGTTGCCGTGGGTGTCGAGGAGCGAGATTTCCTTGATGGTCAGCGTCTTGTTCGTCACATCCGGCACACCGTAGGAGCCGTCACGGAAGAGAAAAAACCTGCGGCTCAAGGTGTACTGCCGCAGGAGATCGTCCGAGTTTTCAAGCGCAAACGGGAAACTGCGCAGGTCAACGTATGAGTTATTCCCATTCAAATACGCGGTTGACCACCTGTTGCCGAAGACCCATTGGACGAGAATGTTGTTTTCCGCTTTCGGATAAATCCCGTTGTCTCCAAAGCCGCCCGGCGTGTAGGTGCAGTAGAAGGTTGCCTTGATATACACGATATCGGTATTCGTTTTCTGTATGGCAATGGGGTTGCCCTCCGAATCCTGCAGCATGGCGTGGGTGATGAGTCTGTAGGTATTGACCCCTTGAGCGTAGAAACCTACCTCGGTAATCGTCTTGTCATTGTACGAATCCGCGCCGAGCTTAATCTGCGAGGTGACATGCGAGGTCGGATATTCGTACACCGTCTCGATGCGCTCGGCGTCCAAAGCGGAAATCTGGTTAAACAGCTTCGTATCTGTCGCCGCCGGAGTACCCGTGCCCGAGCCGAAAGCGATTTGGTCAAACGGGTCGCGGATGTCCGGCGCGTTCAGCATCATATAAAAGTAGTTGTCGAGGATGACATTGTAGCCGACGGCGGTCTGCTTGACCTTGCCTGTCCCGGCGTCCACCACCTCGACATCGAAGCGGTTGTGGACGAAGATGTCCTGTTTAATTTCCATGTTGTCCTCCTTACAGCGGAATATCCCCGGCGGGGACATAGGTGAATGTGACGGAAGAAACAGCGACTGAAGCGCCCTCCCGCATAAAGCCGTCCGAGTACACAGCCGTCACATACGAGAGCGTGGCCTTCGTGACCGCAGTTGCTGCCGTCTCCGGCGCGGCATAGCCGTAATGCGTCTCGGTGACCTGCGGCAGTTCGACAGAGGCTGACTCAATATACCACTCCATGCCGTCACGGGCGATGTAACGGATGTTGAAATCGGTCGGGTAAGAGACCGTAAACGCCACAGCCATCTTGTGCGGGGTAATGCCGCTCTTCCAAGTGAAGCTGTAGATAAGTGCCTGCTCGGCGGCATCATAGGCGACTCCCGACACCGTTACATTGGAATAGGAGCACTTGCAGCCGGAAACGAAAGCGGCTGTCAAATCGGTAGTCAGCGGATGGTCGAGATACACCTTCACGCCCATGCAGGACTTGTCCTCCGCGAGGATGCGTTCAGCTCCAGTGATTGCGATGCGGCTGTCGGTAGTGCCGTCCATGAGGAAGAAGAATTTCGACACAGACGGAACAGTGGATTCCCGGAAGTACGAGGTTTTCCGCGAAATGTCCTTATACGAGAACATTGCGTTTGCCGACACGTGCGCGCCTTCGGGCTTGACCGACATGCCGGGGTAGGTGCGTCCGGTGAGTGCCATCTGCATGACCCCGGCCTTTTCGGTGAGAAAGCCTATGCGGAAGTCATTCGTGCGTATGACCGAGAGCGTTTCGTTGTCTGCCCCGAGCTCCGTGACCTGCTGTTCGACCTCCCAGGACTTGTACCCCGCCACAGAGGAATACGCGAGAGAGCGATAGAACACCTCACCATTGCGGAGATAGCCCACAATCAGCCCCTGGTCGTCGTCCGGGTCGGTGGAGTCCGTCCAGCCCTTGCAGACGGAAATCTGCGAGATATTTTCCGCAAGCAGCTGGCGGGTTGTGGTGTCTCGCCATTTCTGCACATACAGATTGCCGCCCTCAACCGTGAAAATATACGGAAACTGCTCGGTTTCGAGGTAATACCACTCGTGCTCACCGTTCATTTTCCATGTGCCGTCAAACTCGATTGCGGCGTCCTCTGCCGCGCCGACCGCAAAGACCTGTTCCCATTTGTAATCCATGCTCGCCGGGAATTTTCTGCGCCAGACCGTTGCTATGCCGTTGTCGAGGCAGACCGCATACGCGAGAGCTACATCATCATCGCCTGCCGTCTGGCTGACGCACACATCTCCGAAAGCCGCCGGGATGTCTTCGTGAATCGGCTCGGTGAGGAGTGTGTTCACGGAGGTTTGCGTGGCCACCAGTCGGATATTGGGTGCGCTGTCCGTGGACTCGGCCTTGAAGCGATTCCGGAGCTTACTTTTCAGTGTTGTCGGGATGCTTCTCATCGCTCCGTCACCTCCCCGACGGAGGAGAGGATAAGCGCCACCTTGTACCATCCGTAGTACTGCAAATCGAATGTCCCCATGCTCTTGATGCGGCCTGTGTAGGTGCCGAGCCGCACGGAAACCTCGAGCAAATCCAAACGGTCGAAGGCCTCCATGAGCAGCTGCTTTCCGGCATCGTTGACATATGCCTCGAGCTCATAGCTGTAAACAGGACTTCCGAAACGGGTGAGATACTCCGTGCCGTCCAGCGCGGTCTGCACCGTGAGCGTTAAGTCCTGCGTTTTCCGGAAGCTCACATATTTCGTGACGAGCTTTCCGGTATCCTTATTTTTGAGATAAGCCACTTACACGCGCACCTCCTGTCTGAGTCGGTCGATTACCACATCCACCACGCTGGAGAAGGAATTATCATCGCTTACACCCTCGATGCGGATTGTGCCTGTGTGTCGGACTTCCGACCTTGAAGTGGAAGAATCACTCTCTGCAAGATTTCCGACCCTCGGGTTAATCACCAAATCCGTTGCGACACCCGATACCGCCTTTTCGACGAGGCTGCGGCTGCGCTCGATACCTTCTGCCAAGCCACTCATGAAATCCGGCATCCAGCTTTCAAAATCTGTCAGCGGACCCACATCCGGCACGGAGAAGTGGAGATAGGAGCGGATGGTCGATGCTACATTGGAAACGGCATCCTTGACCTTCCCGATGGTGTTCTTGATGCCGTTCACGATATTGTTGATGATGTCCGAGCCCCAGTTATACGCCTGTGAAGCCAGATTTTTGATGAAATTGACCGCATTGTTGAAGCCGTTCACGATGGTGTTGTAGATGTTCGAAATCGTGCTGGTGATGCCGCTCCAGATGTTCGTGAACACCGTGGAAACCGTGGCGGCGAGGGTGTTCACGATGGTGGTGACCGAGGTGAGGATGTTGTTCCAAGCCGTGGTCAGTGTATTTCTGATGTTGTTTACCGTGTTCGTGATAAACGAACTGATGCTGTTCCAGATATTCGTAAAGAAATCCGAGATGGCCGTCCATGCCGTACTTACCCCGTTTGAAATATTCTGCCATGCGTTCGTGAGGAAATTCGAAACAGAGGTTGTGACCGTAGTCACCGTCTCGCTGATCTTATTCCAGGCGTCTGTAAAAATCTGCTTGATGGTCTCGAAGTCTCCCGTAAACAGCGCCTTCTGGAAATCCATTCTTGTGGTTACCACATCTCCGATGATGCCGAGCTTGCCGTCGAAGGTATCGTAGATGCCGTTCCAGGTGTTCGTGAAGAAGCCCGAGATGCCGTTCCACACGGT
>CAVEHG010000235.1:0-3889 GCA_963615405.1 bacterium
CCCTCACTTCATACCCCTTTGCTTCCAGCAGCTTTCCGGTATCACGCAGGATCTCTCCCTTTGGGTCAAGCACCACAAAGCTGGTATTGCCCTGCATGATATTCGGCTTGGCATAAAATCGCGTTTTGCCCGCACCCGAACCGCCGACTACAAGTGTATTGAGATTTCGGCGGTGCTTGTGCGCGTCATACCCGATCTCCACATTCTGCGTCAGGATTTTGTTCATCTCCCGTGGGGATTGGCTGTACTTCTTGGCAATTTTCTGCGCTTCACCCCACTCTGCGGAACCGTGTTCCACGCGGCGGCGGTAATTGGGTTTCGTATAGTGATAGATAAGAAGTGAAAACCCGTAAATTGCCGTAAGAATTAACATACAAGCCGGTGTTCTCTCACTCCACGACAGCCGCAGAGGATGAGAAAAGGCTTCCCTCAGCTTTGGCAGCATGGAAGGAAGCCCACCTCCGAGGGTCGGCGCAAGCAGCACCGATACCCATATCACCGCGATCAGTCCAAGTCCTACGGCGCACCACCGCAGGATTCGGTTATCTTTCATCCCGGTCTTTCCCTTTCTTCTTTTTCAGCGGTGCGTCCAATGCCTTTGCCAACAGGTTGTTGACATCCTCTGTCGGCGTTTCCCGTTTCAGACATTCATTGCGGCACTCGGCAAGGATTCCGATGAGTGTGCGCCGCTCATAATCCCCGACCTCGATCTGATAGGTGTTCTCCCTCATCTCGCATCACCTCCTTTACCCGATTTCTCTTTTGGGGACACCTCCTGTTCCTTTTCCTTGACCAACGCCTTATACATTCCGGAGCTGATATTCTTCACGCTGTCATGGATCCTCGCAAGGTTTTCGCGGATACCCGCCGCGTCCATCACGCCGTATTCCTCCGGCACACGGTCAATCTCCACCGCCTTGGTGGGAACACCGTATTTCTTTGCCAGCACATACGCCGCGCACCGCGCTTCGAACTGATGCTCCGCAGGCAGGTATCCCTCGATGTCCTTTGCCATTTCCGCGTGTGCCAAGGCAACTGCGACATCGGTAAAAATCTGTCCGTATCCCATGCCGCGCTTGGCATACACGCAGTTCTCCTCTGCGTCGTAAAATGCCCCAAACTGACGGTCGCTCGGATAGTCCGGGATCATCCGTACATCCACGGCTTTATGGGCAAAGAGTCCCTGCACCGCTTCCGCCGCGGTATAGGTCGGCTGGACATCCGGCTCCGGGTCTTTGATGTCGGAAATGTCGAACATATTCTTTCGGACAAAGTTGGTATAGGTCTTTCCGTCCTTGCCCTGCTTTCTTACCGGCTCATAGATGGCAACCGCCTTTGCGCCCTCTCTAATCCACTTCTTTTCCTTGTTCCAAAGTTCCAGACTTTTCAGTCTCGTCGCGTCAGGGCGTTGGGCAAAGATCAGAAGATTGTTATTCGCGGAGTAGCGTTCAAAGCGGCTCTGGACTGCGAGATATGCGCGGAGATTGGTTACGCTCGACACGGCTTTCTTTGCCGCATCATCCAACGCCTGTTTTCTCTGCGCCTCCCGCTGCTCCGGTGTCAGCTTCGGCTTCTCTGCTGTCTGTTTTGCTTTCGTGGTTTGTTCTGAATTGCTCATTTATAACCATTCCTTTCTGAATTGTGCGGAAGGTTGCGTCGGTTCCGGCTCTGTCGGAATGGCGGTTGTTCAAACCGCCAAGGCACAACCTTCCTGTTTGAAAAAGCCTGTGGCTTTTTCAAATGTGTTACCTTTCCTTTTTATCTTGTTTCGGAAGCGGCAGGTCTTTTGCCGGCAATCCCTTTTCCGCTTTTGCCTGCGCTGTCCTCGCTTCTTTTTTGCGACGGATCACATCGGAAATATCAACCCTTCCGCATGGTGTTTTGTAGCCGTCCGCTCCGGATTCTTTCAATTTCGGCTGTGATGTCGATTCTCCCTCTTGGGGCTTTGGTTCTGTTTCTGTCAGGCTCGACATGGTCAATGATTTCTTCCCGTTCGGCTCCGTTCCGCTTCTGTCCGGAGCAGGACTGCCCGTAACGGCTTTGCCCTCGTCCATGGACGAACTTTCCGGCAACGGTTCCTCTGCGCCCTGCCGAGCCATAGTGGGGTTTTCGGTTGCGGGCTTCTCACCCGTCAGAATAGCGAGGTCGTCAAGATTCTGTTCCTTGGTCGGTGCAGTTCTCTCCGGTGTCTCCTTTTCTTCATCGTCCCCGACCTGTGCGGTCACGGTCGGCTCTGCCTGCTCCGGTTCGGTTGCTTCTTTCTCCTTTTCAGGCTCTTCCGTACTCTCTTTGGATTCTTCCTCTTTGGCGGGTGCGGTCGGTGTCGCTTCTCCCTTTTCCGCTTTCTCTTTCTGCATGGAGGTTCTGACCTCTGCCGTATCGACGCCGGAAAACTTGAACCGCTCGATCACTCTCGCCAGCTTGGAATCGTCGTCCGCACGGACCAGCACATCAAACACGCCGTCCTTATCTTCTTTCTCTTTGAGCACGGTATAGAGGATACCGTATTCCTTTGCCACCTCCTTAAACTTTTCAAGACTGTCCCGCTTAAAGGTATACACCTTCAAAGGCTTGCCGGAACGAAGCATATTGGTCAGTCGTTCCTTGCCCCTTGTCTTGTTCTGCTCCTTGTAAATGGAATACAAGAGAACAGCCGCATTTTTTGCTCCGCTGCCTGTGAGCTTGATAAGGATCTCCGCGCCTTCCAGCGACATCCTCATGACCTGCTCGGCAGCTTCTCCGGATGTGTTCATCTTTCTGTTTTCTCCTTTTTTATCGTAATAAAAAATTTTATCGTAATAAAAAAGCCCCGGAATCATCCGAGGCATAAAAAATCAGGGCAACATTTTGCTGCCCTGACTTTTGCTTATTCGTTTGCCTGTGCAACCACCAGCTTCAGACCAAGCGGTTGCATGATCTTCAGCAGGGTATCCAGATTCGGTGTTGTCTGAAACGATTCGATCCGCGCCACCGAGGACTGCGGAATTCCGCACATCGCGGCAAGGTCTCTTTGCGTGATTCCGAGATCATTCCGTTTTTCCACCATCTTGCTGACGATGGCGGCAATGTTCTCCATTTCCTCAATGTCCCGTTTTGCATCCGGGTCAACCTTTTTTACATGATCCTTATACGCATCCCATGTTTTCATTTCTTTACAGCCTCCTTTCGGCGTAAATAATCATTGCGTTCTGCTTTCGCCTGTTCAATTTCTCTCTGCGGTGTCTTCTGCGTCTTTTTTCGAAAATGATGAAGCAGGACAAAGGTGTTGTTCTCGTAATAGAAATAGAACACACGATTGTTCCCCGGACGCAGCTCCCAAATGTTTTCCTCTATATGCTTTGTGATATTGTCCGGTTGCCGCGTTCCGTTGTTTTGAAGAAGTTCAATATACAGTGTTATCTGACGATACTGTATTCGTGCGTCCTTATTTGTCGCTGCTTTTTCCCGCAGTTCTTCAAGGAAGTCCCATACATCGGACTCACCGTTTTCCTTCTCGTAAAACTCAATGCTGTACATATTCTTTTCTTCTCCGGGTTGCTTCATTCGTTCCATTATTATGATAGCACAAATGCTATCAAATGTCAACCCCTTTTTCGCATTTTTTCTTTTCCGCAGGTTTCTTTTTTTCGGCAATTTGCCCGCGCTCGATCTCATTGACCACCATCTCGACCACTCCGCACCGCTCGGCAATGTCCTCGCACAGCTTCATCTGCCGTCGCAGTTCCGCCATCTGTGCGGTCAGGTCATAAATAATTTCCTTGGTAGGCTGCATGGCGGTGCTGTCGTGCATTCGCCGCAGGCGGTTGCGCTGTTTCGCGCGCTCATACGCAAGAGCTTTGAAACGGGTTCCGATATTCTCTGTAAAGTGCCTCAAGTCCTCTGCCGTCAC
>CAVEHG010000236.1:0-3884 GCA_963615405.1 bacterium
CCATCCTATTCCGCAAACGAGGCGATGAGTCCGACGTATGACGTGAACCCGTCGTACGGCATAAGTTTTACCGATTATAACGTCGTGACAGACAAGAATCTCGATGCTCTCGTAGCCGACATCAAGGCGGACCAGACCAGGAACACCAAGTCCGGAGAGTCCGGAAACCTGTTCAGGGAAGGAGTTCCGACGCTGTTCAGACACGTACTCTCAAAAGTAATCTTCACCGCCACCACGAAGGAGGATTATGGCACGGATGTCGTTTTCACCATCAACTCCATCAAGTTCAATAACCTGGCCATCAAGGGAACATACAATCAGGGAACGTGGGCCACGGCGCCGTGCACCGGTGGCTGGATTCCGCAGGAGCCGACCGACGAAGCCGACAAGGTGCAGACCTACTACAGTAACGACACCGACCCGTTCACCGTTCCGAACAAGTCCACGGTCTATGAAATCCATTCGTATGACGGACAGTACTTCTATATTCCTCAGACTTTTGACGAAAACGACACCTTCACCATTGACTACAATGTCACCTATAAGGCGGGTCATATAGGCCCTACCTCCGACATCGTGCAGGAGAATATCAAGCAGGTATGCAGTCTCAAGCCGGCTACCGGCGACAATATCTTCGACGAGTTCACGATTGGAAAGAAATACACCATCAACCTCGTCTTCGGCCTTGACGAGATTGTCTGGGACCCTGCCGTTCAGGACTGGGAGGATGTTTCTTCCGACGAGGTCACGATACAATAACCTTCACCAATATAGTATTTTCTCTGAGGGCGGCTCGTATGGGCCGTCCTTTTCGTTCTTATCCCGTTCTTCTCTTTCTCTCCCGCATGAAGGCGACTGCACGGCGCTGCGCCGCCATTGCGGCGCAGAGAACGCCTGCACGGCGACGGGGACGGGGCTGCCGTCGAGGCTTGGACCGGATTCGTCAGAATCAAGACGAAGCTGCAAGCGTCGTCTTAGGCCCGAGTGACAGGCCGCCCCATGCCCGTGACGCTATGGTCGCCTTCTTGCGGGAGACCGGGCCCGGGAAGGGCGTTCCCACGAACGGCAGAGGAAAGGACCGCACGAACCGTTTGGAAGCCGTGACCCTTAGGTCATTGATGGGGAGCATCGCAAAAGCCCTCGGGCGGGGATGAAATCCCTGCGTGCTTCCCCATCGACAGGCTCCGGACGGGAGGAGCAGGCCCTGCCCGGCAGCCGTGCGACGGAGCGCTCTGAAGGGCGATAAGCAGGTTCCGGGGATTGGACGGCTACCGCAAAATAAACACAAAATACTTTCATGGTGCACACCATTCACCGACGCATCTCGTTCATCGATGTACGCTGCTCACCCGTGCATTCGATACACGGGTCTCTTCTCGAAGGGAATCCCGTTCTCTTTATCCGAAAGGTTTCTTCTTTACGGGGACGGAAAAGGCTGCGCCCGGAAAGGACACCGTGGCGCGGACGCTCCCTGTCAGGGGAGCATACCTCACCTGAGAGGAAGAGAGCGGCAAGAAACGCGTGTTCGGCGCAAACTGAGCCTCTATGCTCTGTCGGGGAGCCTCAGCGCTGAATTTGGGAACTTCATTCCCGAATTCAGCTGACCGGCGAAGCCTGCTGAGAAGGAGACAGAGGAATGGGCTACGGTGCAGCGCGAAGGGTGCGACGCGGGAAGGGAAGAAACTATGGCAGGAGACTATGGTCGGCGGGTCGGGGAACGGCCGGCAAGCGGAAGGACTGGGAAGGCAGACTGAGGGTGAACGCCATAAGCGTTCAGACAGGGATGTGACGCAAGTACAGCTCTCAAGAGCCTACTCTTGGGGGCGCAGGACTCAGGCTCATCCCGTGGCGGCCCGATTGTCTGCCTTCCGCAGTGCCGCGCGCGATGGCCAAGCGAGCGGAGGGCGCGGGACAAAGAGCCTCGGCGGTTTCCCAGAACGACGAAGACAACCGCAGGGGTGCACGAAGAGTTTCACTCTTCAGGGCACGTCTTCAGAGCTCTGGAAAACTCCAGTTTTTGAAGACAGGGACGGAAAAGGGCGAACGAGGAAGAAAGGGAATCGTCGACGTTTTATGGCGATGGCAAGAAAACTGGACAGCACGAGAAATGTCGCGGGCTTCGCAGGGAGCGCAGGTCTGCCTGCCGCGAGGGGAGGGAGAAAAGAAACAGTCGGTAAGGGGCGTTGGGCAGGCGGGAAAGGCCGCGGCGGGAAGGACGTGGGAAGAATGCTGAGGACGGCGGACAGCCGGCCCGGATAGGTCTCGAATGTTTTGTCCTGAAGATATAGTCTTTCTGTTCGGGTGGTATAGGGCGGGAGAAGAAAAAAATATCGGAAGCCTGAAAGCAGGCTCCCGATTTCTCTCAAGTTGGCCGGAATTGAAAGTAAACTCTGATTTTTGTGAAATTTTTGCAGAATAGGCAGTTATCTTTCGGAATCCCGGAAGTTGTTTCTTATAGCGCAAAGGCGTTCTATAATGTTCATGTCAAGACTTTTCTCAATTTTGGAGACAGTTTCCAGAGAAAGGTTCTCGCTACCCTTGAGGATTTTGGATACATACTGTTTGCTGCAGCCCATCGATTCTGACAGCTGCGTTTGAGTCATATTTAGCTCTTCGAGCCTGTCCAGCATAATCATCGCTATCGCCTGGGAATAGCGTAGCCAGGAGCTGTTATCATTGCGCCATTGGGCTTCTTTTCGCCAGTTTGAAGGCGTGGCCGGCTGCAGCTCTTTCAGCTTGGAAATTATTTCATCTTTGGTCTTCATAAGATTTTATCTTTAAGAATTCTCAAGAAAATCAACAAATGAATCATTATCTATAATGTCGTTTTCGAGAAGATAGTTGCGAACTTTCTCCATTTGCATAAGTTCCTTCAACGTATGTTCACGCTCCTGCATTGTCCGGGTCAGTTTGATTGCACCTCCCGTGATAATGTAGATATTCGATTCAAGTCTTATGGCATACAGGCGCAACCAGGATGCGTGACGGGTGACTTCTTTCAGTTTAGCTTTTTCCTTGCTAAGAAGAATTTCGGAAGGCTGGCTGTTGCTCAAAGGACGGAACAGCTCATCAAGATTGGCCTCTGGAGACAAATCCATAATGAGGCATTGAAGCCTCTTGCCGTCTTCAATAGTGTCGAAGATAGCCTGGTTCACATCGGTAATTTTGAAATATGAGGACAAGTCTTCGATATTGTTCTTAAAGAATACCCTAAGCCACTGTACATTATTCCATTGGTCGAATATCGTATTAAGAATATTGTCCGACTCTCCGTCATATCTGACAGCCCACAAGAGGTTGGTTATTGATTCGAAATTCATAGTGCAAAAGTAATTATTATTTATCAATAGTCAACTTAAAAGTTGACATTTTCTTCAAATATGAGTTTCTCATTCCCCATAATCCGTATCAACGTCAACCAGCCTGTCGACACGGAAGCATCTCCAGTCCCTTCTCACGAGGTCGAAGTAGGGGAACGTGCCGGCGTAGACTTGCTCGTTCTTCGGTTTCTTTTGCGTTCTCGGAGTGCTGTATTTTGCGATGATGTTCGACAGCCTCGTTCCGTAGGCTTCCCGGCGCTCCCCGCCCACCTTCGTGAAGGTGAAGTGGCAGACGCCCTCAAGCATCTCGTTCTTGATTCTCTCCAGCATTCCCGTGAACTCGTTCGCCGCGTTCTTCGAAGCGGACTCTCTGTCTATCCATTGTGCGAGACGGCGAAGCTCCTCGTCGTTCTGTCGCGTGTATGTCAACCCTGTCATGATTTTTCTTGTTTGTTCAGTTCTTGTCAATCATTCGTCATAGTCCTCCATGCTCTCTACACCCATAGCGTAGGTGTTCTCCCACGTTTTCGTGGCCATGTTAAAGCATCCGAACTTCCCCTCGGC
>CAVEHG010000237.1:0-3847 GCA_963615405.1 bacterium
GCTCTAATGGAGTTGCAGAGATGTCTCCTTCGTCTAGTGGTTAGGACATCGGGTTTTCATCCCGACAACAGCAGTTCAATTCTGCTAGGAGATGAAAGGCTCTTCCTTAATTTCGGGAAGGGCTTTTTTTGTTTTTAGGCCCGCGTTCCGCTTCCTTTCCGGCCGGTCCGGATTTTTTTTATTTTTTCCCTGTATACAGTCTGTTACTTGTTTTTTATCTTCTCGTGGATTTGCCTGAGCGATTCCGGGAGCTGGATTTTCTCCGACTTCATTGCCAGCCAGAAATGAATTTTTTCTTTTCTCTCTTCGTTTCTTGCCCTGATCTGGCTCTTGAGAAGCTCAAGATGGACTAGAGTCTCGTTGTCCTTCGCGAATTTCCGGATTTTTCCAGTGATGTTCAGCGAGTAGCAGAGGTCGATCGTGAGGACCCCGTAGAAGAATCCCACAAAGAACGAGAACGACAGGTGGTTTGTGAACCAGAAAAGCCAGCCGAGTATGCGCGGATGGATTAGAAAATAGTAGGCCGCGCTGAGGACGAGCCAGAAAAATGTGTAGAGGGGGCAGATTATCCCCTGGATGTTCAGCCGGCATGACGAGTAGTCCCAGAGCTTTATTTTCATCCCCTTTATGAAGATCAGGCCCGCGAAGTACTCGAAGAGCGTGATCGACAGTGCCATCATGGTGAAAAGGGCCGCTTTCTGGAGATAGATGTTCTCTATGAAGCTCACGTTGATGAACGAGAGAGCGAAAAGGATCACGAGCGAGAAGCCGTAGAGCGGAAGGTAAGGGCCTGCGAGAAATCCCGGGTTTATCCATTTGCGGGCGGGGTTGTTTTTTGAGAAGAAGCGCCGCCAGAAAAGCTCGATTCCCCAGCCTATGAGGCTTCCGGCGAAGAAAAGGAATGCGGCCGCAAGAAGAAAATTCATGGCTCCTCCGTTTTTTGAGAAAATATTATCATAAAGGAGCTGGAAATCTTTCATAACTTAAAGAATTCTTATATATTAGGCGTCAGTTGGCTTTCTGGATAAAATTTGTTTTCCGGGTGATTTGGATATAGACTTTTAGCTTGGAGAAAAATTCATGGAAGAATCAGGCGGTGAAATTCAGGGCGTCATTTCGCAAATATTCAGGAATTCCTTTTTGTATTCAGTCCTTGCCTCCTCGATCGGCTTCTACGAGGTCAACCTCACGCGGGACGTGATACTCCATGACTTCACTATCAGCGAGAACGGGCGGAAAGTCTCCGTGCTCAGGAAGTCGGGCTTTTCTTCCCCCTGCGGCTTTTCCGATTTCACGAAAAGATGGTACGAGACGATGATTCCCGACTCGCACAAGGAAAACGCGGATTTCTTCCTTAACATGAGAAAGCTTCTTCTTGACTATTACGATCAGGGGCTTTACGAGGTTTTCTATCAGTACTGGACAAAGTCATTCTCCTCCGGCGAGATTTACGTTACGCAGCGTTTTATAATGATAAAGGACGGCGCCGGGGACATCGTTGCGCTGTCGATCTGCAACGACCTCACGAAAAACAGGCTTCTGCGCGAGAAGGCCGAAAACGACCTCATAGAAAAATTCGTGTTCGAGGACAAGCTCACAGGCGGCGACAACTACAGCAAATTCAAGGAGAACATGAAGAAAGTCTCCTCCCCCGGATTCATCGTCGCTCTTGATCTTCACGACTTCAAGCTTATAAACGCGATCTGCGGCACAAGCGCGGCCGACAGCTTTCTCCGGGAATTCTGGGGCTGCATAGAGTCGATAAGGGGCGACGGAGATATTGCGGCGCACATCTACGCGGACCATTTTATCCTTTACACTGAAGGGGACGAGAAGCGCGGCGTCGAGAGCCTGGTCGGAGACATAGAGACCGCGGAGAATCTTCTTACAATTGAAATGGGCGTTCCCCAGATTGCCCTCTACTGCGGAATTTCCAGGTGGAGTCCGGGAAAAGGCCTTGAGCTCGCATACAGCGAGGCGGTCGCGGCGAAGCGCAAGATAAAGGACAGCCACACGGTTCTTTTCGAGTATTTCGACGAGGAGGACACCGCGCGGCAGATCCTCGAGAAGAGACTTGAGGACTCTTTCGAGAGCGCGCTTGACAATCATGAGTTCGAGGTCTGGTTCCAGCCGAAATTCTCTCCGGGCTCAAAAAAGATTGTGGGGGCTGAGGCTCTTGTCCGCTGGCGGAAGGACGGGGAGCTTGTGTCTCCGATGGCTTTTGTCCCTATTTTCGAGCGGAACGGCATGATCCGCATCCTCGACGAGTATGTTTTCAGGAATGTCTGCGTCCAGCAGAGAAGCTGGCTTTCCGAGGGAATCAGGATTGTTCCTGTTTCCGTGAATCTTTCCCGCGCCAGCATGTACTACAAGAGCGTTGTCGGAAAATACAACTGGATTGTCGACGACGCCGGAATAAACCGGAAATGGGTTCCGATCGAGATAACGGAGAGCGCGGCGATAAACAATTCCGACGTGAAGATAATCGCGAACGAGTTCTACAGGTCCGGCTTCCGCCTTCATCTTGACGACTTCGGCTCGGGCTACTCGTCTCTTTCGGCTCTGAACGAGCTGCACTTCGACACTCTCAAGATAGACAAGAGCCTTGTCGACTATATCGGGAATCCCGGCGGGGACAAGCTTCTTGAGCATACAGTCTCGCTGGCCCTTGAGCTTGGAATGCATGTGACGGCGGAGGGCGTCGAGTACGAGTGGCAGAATAACTACCTGCGGCATATCGGCTGCGAGAGCATCCAGGGATTCTTGTATTCAAAGCCTGTCTGCAAAGACACGTTCGAGGCTCTTCTCAAGGCGAACGCCGAGAACACTTATCAGCTGGAGGAGGATTTCGTTGAGGAGTATGTCTCGAAAATGCACAGGATGATACTGAAGTCTTCCCTGTACGACTTTATTGTGAACCTCACGGACGACACTTTCAGGGAGGTCCTCGGCCGCTGCGACTGGGCGGATGAGGTCCAGGTCAAGACAAGCCGCTATTCAGAGGGCGTGGAGAACATGGCGGACAGGTTCATCATGCCGGAATACAGGGAGGCGTACAGGACCTTCATGAACCGCGAGTCTCTCATCAAAAGCTATAAGGGAAGGCCGGATTCGCGCGTTCTCTTCTATAAAAGATATGTCGGCGGAAAAAAACATCGCGCGAGAATCGTTATCTATATGTTCCGCGTGAAAGAATCTAAAAAGCTGTGGATGTATGTCGCGGTCACAATCCTTGACTCAAAGAGATAGCCCGGTGCCCGCTCCTTAATCCGGATTATATTCTGGATTGCGCAAGAAAAAGCAGGGGAACGCTATTTTCTGAAAATGACTGAAAGATGAAAGAAAGAAGGAAAAACAATTGACAATAGATTTAAGTTAGCATAAGATAACATATGTAAGTTAGTTTTAACTAACTCTGAGTACCTCTATTTTCGGAAGAGAGCTTGGGAAAGTTGGTTTTCCGGATTTCTGCTTTCAGCTGCAAAATCTTTGACTGTTTCAACCGCCAGCTGGAAGCAGATTTTTTTTGAGCGGCGGATATTGCCGGAGAGATTGCGATGAGCTTTGACGAGACCCTGATTCGCTGCTCGGCTCCGTCTCTCTGCGGGATAAAGCCCGCGAGCCTTTTCTCGCTGAGAAGCGAGTGCCTCGCGGACGGCTGGGAGAAGCTCCGCAGATGGCGCGGCGAGTTCATGAAGGCCGGAAGATACCTTGTTCCTGTCAGGAAAGAAGGCGGAAGGTTCCTCATGTTTGTTTTTGACAGGAATCTTCTCGAGAAGATTGTCTGCCGCGAGGAGAATTCCTCATATCTCGGGAAAAAGGGCTACCCGCTGGCAAAGGGGCTGGA
>CAVEHG010000238.1:0-3832 GCA_963615405.1 bacterium
ATGAAGAGAATATCCATTGTAGCCTTGATTTTCACCGCCTCTGTCGTATGTGGCTGTGATTTTTTCCGCAGCCTTGCAGGCAAGCCCACAAGCGACGAAATTAACGCCAGGCGTACGGCGATTGAACTTGCTGAAAAGGAACAGGCCCGTGCCGATTCCGTCCGTCTCGCAGAAAAAGCTGCGGCGGAGAAAAATGAGCGGGACTCGCTCTCTGCACTCTCCCGCATTGACAGCCTCGGAATTTCAGTGATCACCATTTCGTCACTCGGCGGCGTGGAGAACGTGTTTTCCGAAGTTTATGCCATTGTGGTTGGGTCTTTCAAATCGGCATCCAATGCGGCCGGGATGGCGGAAAAAGTCTCGGAGGCAGGCTATCCGGCTGTGATCCTTACATTCAAAAACGGTATGTCGGCAGTCACCGTGGCGCCTTGCCGGAGTATTTCCGATGCTGTCGAGGCCTATGGGAAAGTCAGAAATGAAAAATTCTGTCCGAAAGATGCGTGGATTCTCAAAAATGAATAGTCAATTGCTTTCCGGCAATAAGCTGCTTCCCCGCAGGAGGCTCATCCTTCTCAGGAGTGCGGCGGCAGCGTTTGTTCTGCTGCTTTCCGCCGCCGGCGCAAATGCGCAGTATCGCAGCGCTGGCGCCTATGCTGAACTGTACGACAGTGAGACTACAGCCGCTCTCCGTCACCACATCCGTAAACTGGCCTCGGCAGAAATGGAAGGCCGTGCGGCGGGCTCGCAGGGAGAGAAGGCAGCCGCTGAGTATGTTGCAGGACAGCTTGAAGCAAAGGGCGTGGAAATGCTTGACCTTCCTGCCGGCAACACCTTCGGAATCACCACCGAGAACGGTGACACGCTCACCTCGTGCAATGTGGTGGGCTACATTCAGGGCTCTGACCCCAAACTGCGCGACCGTTACATTGTGATAGGGGCAAGACTCGACAATCTCGGCGCGGACAGCTACACCGTTGACGGGCGTCCTGTCGAAAGAATCTATTACGGAGCTAACGGGAACGCTTCCGGACTTGCCCTGATGGTGGAACTTGCCGGTATGTTGGCAGGAAACTCCTTTTCCCTTAAACGTTCGGTGATTTTTGCCGCATTCGGCGCCTCGTCCAGAGCCTATGCCGGAGCGTGGTATTTCCTCAACAGGGCATTCTCCGATGCGGGAAACATCGACGCGATGATAAACCTTGACTGCCTGGGCTGCGGAAACAACGGCTTCTATGCCTATACATCCTCGAATGCGGATATGAACACCCTGCTGCGCAGTCTTGAGGGCGACCTCCTCCCTGTGAAACCGGAAATCACCTCCGCTGAAGTCTATCCGTCTGACCACAGGGCATTCTATGCCGCCGAGATCCCTTCGGTCTGCTTCTCCACCGGGAAATATTCCGAGCACGACACAGAGTACGACACGGAATCCATAATCGACTATCCGTCAATGGAGCGGATACTCGAATATATCTACGATTTTTCCACTGCTCTCGCAGGCACGGGGATTCGCCCGTCATTCAAAGACAGTGTCGCTCCATTGAACCGGGGGGCCTCGTTCGATGATGTCATCCCTTACTATGAATGTGACCGGCGGCCGACATTCCTGGGCAGCAGTGACCCGAGGCAATTCCTTTCAAAGTGGGTGTACCAGTATTTGAAATATCCTGCAGTTGCAGTAAAAAACGGCATTCAGGGTACTGTGATGGTGGATTTCATTATCGACAAGAGCGGAAAGGTGACGGATGTGAAGGTCGCCCGTTCAGTCAGCGAGGAACTGGATGCCGAGGCGGTGAAGGTCATTTCGGCATCTCCGAAATGGAAGCCGGCGCGGGTGGGAGAGAACAAGGTGCGCTGTTCGATGACTCTTCCGGTCGAATTCCGTCTGGAGAAGAACAGCCGCGGCGGTTTCGGAATAAACGACATAAGAGTGAAGTAAGCTCAAGGCCCGTACGCGCTGAATGTGACGTGAGAAAAAAGAGAAATTATTTCAAAACAGCTTCTAAATAAAACAAGCATATGGCAGATTACAATTTCAGAGAAATTGAGGAAAAATGGCAGGCCTACTGGGCTGCGAACCGTACATTCGAGGCGAAGGCGGACCCGTCCCGCCCGAAATATTATGTTCTTGACATGTTCCCTTACCCGTCAGGGGCTGGTCTTCACGTCGGACATCCGCTCGGATACATCGCGAGCGACATTTACAGCCGCTACAAACGTTTGCGCGGCTTCAACGTGCTTCACCCGATGGGCTACGACGCGTTCGGGCTGCCTGCCGAGCAGTATGCGATCCAGACCGGACAGCATCCTGCGAAGACCACAGAAGACAACATAGCGCGCTACCGCCGTCAGCTGGACCGCATAGGGTTCTCCTACGACTGGTCACGCGAAGTGCGCACCTGTGATCCCGCCTACTACAAGTGGACGCAGTGGGCGTTCCTCAAGATGTTCGGAAGCTGGTATGACAACGACCTCCAGAAGGCACGCCCGATAGAGGAACTCGAAGCGGCGTTCGCAAATGGAGGAAGCGAGTCCGTCAATGCGGCCTGCTCGGAGCATGAACCCTTCACCGCGGAGCAGTGGAAGGCTTTCGATGAAAAGCAGAAGTCTGCGGCTCTGATGAACTGGCGAATAGCCTATCAGGGCGAAACCTCCGTGAACTGGTGCCCGAAACTCGGTACCGTCCTCGCCAACGACGAGGTCAAGGAAGGCTACTCCGTACGCGGCGGCCATCCGGTGGAGCAGAAGAAGATGACCCAGTGGCAGCTCCGCGTTTCGGCATATGCCGGAAGGCTCCTCGACGATCTCGACGGTCTCGACTGGACTGATTCACTGAAAGATATGCAGCGCAACTGGATCGGGAAGAGCCAGGGGTGCGAGATGGTGTTCAAGACTTATAACGGTGACACGGAATATGATGTCACAATTTTTACGACCAGAGCCGACACCGTGTTCGGAGTGACTTTCCTCGTGCTCGCCCCTGAGAGCGACTGGGTGGAAAAGCTCACCGCTCCGGAGCGCAGGGCCGAGGTGGATGCCTACCTCGCCCAGGCCCGCAAAAAGACTGAACGTGAGCGCATTTCCCAGACGAAGACGGTTGCCGGAGTCTTTTCCGGATCCTATGCTGTGAATCCGCTTACCGGTGAGAAGGTTCCGGTGTGGATTTCCGAATATGTGCTCGCCGGCTACGGCACGGGCGCGATTATGGCGGTTCCGGCCCACGACAGCAGGGACTATGCCTTCGCTAAGGCATTCAATCTGCCGATTGTCCCGCTCATTGAGGGCTGCGACGTGAGCGAAAGCAGTTTCGACGCGAAGGAGGGAATTATGTGCAATTCCGGGTTCCTGAACGGGATGACTGTCAGGGAAGCGATTCCGGCGGCGATCGACTATGTCGAGAAGCACGGTCTGGGACACAGGAAAGTGAACTATCGTCTGCGCGACGCGATTTTCTCACGTCAGCGCTACTGGGGTGAACCTTTCCCTGTCTGCTACAAAGACGGCGTCGCAACCCCTCTTCCGGAGGACAGACTCCCTCTGGAGCTTCCGCAGATTGATTCCTACCTCCCGACCGAAAGCGGAGAACCGCCTCTGGCACGCGCCAGGGACTGGAACTTCGGGGGAGCACCTCTCGAAACCTGCACAATGCCGGGATTCGCCGGAAGCAGCGCCTACTATCTCCGCTATATGGATCCGCACAATTCCGAGGCTCTCGTAAGCCGGGAGGCCGATGAATACTGGCGCAATGTCGACCTCTACATCGGAGGAACCGAGCATGCCACCGGCCACCTGATCTATTCCCGTTTCTGGAACAAGTTCCTCTATGACCTCG
>CAVEHG010000239.1:0-3821 GCA_963615405.1 bacterium
GCGCGTGACTGTTAATCACGATGTCGTTGGTTCGAGCCCAACAGGGGGAGCCACTAAAACCCTTGAAAACACTATGTTTTCGAGGGTTTTCTGTTATATCGCAAGGTCTGAAAGAACCTCAAAAAATCCATTTTTTAAGGTTTCGGGACTTACACACCCGAATGACTGTTAATCAGGCGAAATACCGCCGAAAAGACCATTTGGCACTGACCACTACCTGTTTACAGTCATCCGCCTTTCAGGGTAATTTTCTTTGATTCGGAGGTGGTTTCATTGAGCAAATATGAGCCGCTTTGGAGATTCCTTTCCGGCGACGGAAGCGGATGTATTCAATTTTCCTTTGAACGGATAGAAGAGATTCTTGGTTTTCCTATTGACCACTCATTTCTCCGTTACAAACAGGAAGCTGAACAATACGGATACCGTGTCGAGAAAATTTCGCTCAAAGAAAAATGGGTGCGCTTTGTCCGCATAGCCGCACAGTGACACCATACCTTTGCAAATCCCCTTGCTTTCCTATATAATATAGGTGAAGAAAGGCAGGGGACACACATGAAAAAGAATTACGAATCCGTTTACCGCATGAAACTTACAGGCTATCAGGTCAGAACCGCCATCGGGATTCTGAACGAACGCCGTCTTGCATTGAAGTCACAGGGATGCACTCTTGAGAACAGCGAAGAATATGTGGGCGTATTTAACCTGCTTAGCCGTTTTCTTGATCTGCTTCCCGCCTGACACAACTGAA
The DNA here is from genome assembly GCA_963615405.1 of bacterium. Classification (GTDB taxonomy): domain Bacteria; phylum Bacteroidota; class Bacteroidia; order Bacteroidales; family UBA932; genus Cryptobacteroides. The sequence continues at coordinate 749 of CAVEHG010000239.1, forward strand.
TATCCGAAATCAAGCCATCTTTATACCGCAATTTCGCGGTCAATGAAGGTGGCTTTTTTTATTGCCAAAATTATTATTCAAGGAGGAATCGAATGTACATTGAAATGAACCCAACCGGGCTGACGCTTTCCGACCTGATCTGCGTTGCCCACCGAAAACGGAGCGAGGACACCGGCTTTCCGTATGCTGTGCAGTCCTGCCGATGCTCCAACTGCCGTTATGTCAACGAAGGTAAGTGTTCTCTTAAAGAGTGCTGCTGTATGGCAGAGAGAGTACGGGCGCACACCTGTACCTTTGCCGAGATTCTGAACACCTGCTTTGCCAATGTGAAAGACAATGTGTTCCACTACCGACTTCGCCTCGCTGCGGAACGCGCAACTATGACGAAAACCTGTTTCCTTGACAGGGAACACCGGGCAAGATTTCAGAAAGCGCTCCACCGAGTGCGTGGGAACGATAAAAGTCTCATCGCGCAGCTTTTTGTCCTTACCGCAACCGAAAGCCTGTGGGGTGCATCGGATGATGCCGTAGGAAAGAGCAGTATCTCCTATCTTGACATTGACTTCCGCACATTTTCGGAGAACGACTATCTTTTCTACTGCATTGCTTATGACATCGGAAACGGAACTTCGCATACGGACATAGAGGATCTGTCCAACGATGAAGTTGTGGACTTCGACCTATTCCGCGTGGTGTGTTCCGCGATTGCCATTTCTGTTTACGGCTATGACGCGATCCGTGTGTCCGAGCGATTCCGAAAGCATAAGCGCAGAAAGAGCAGAAAGGGCGGGCGGAAGCATGGCGAATGAACCGAACTATTCCTCCAATCCCTCAAAGGACGAGCCGAAGAAAGAAAAAGTCCGTGTGATTCCCCTGGAATACATTGACGAGTTTCCGGGGCATCCGTTCAAGGTGTTGGATGATGAGAGCATGATGTCAGATACCTTCCGCCGAAGTACGGAAAGGACTACAACGATTACCTGATGCACCTCATCCATCTTGAAAATCTGAAAACCGAAAGGACACAAAAGAATGAATTACGAAAAGAAAAGACCGAACCGCGATGAGCGCATGAAGCGGAAGTTTTTCAGAAATCTCTACCGTCTGTGTGCCAAGACCTGCTACTTTGACAAGGACAAAAGTCATGTGCAGTCGGTGGTGGACAGCATGGCGGAGAACAAGAAATTTACCCCGATCCTGTGCTGGAAGTACACGCCCGTCACCGCCTGTGAGGTCGTGATGGAGGAAGCTGACTACGGTATCCGTCACAACAGCCTGTTTCCGTGCGGCGGTAAGCTGATCGCCGAGAGAACCAACGACGCTATGGAAAACTTCGGCTTCGTTTACGACAGAAACGAGCTTTGGCTGCTCAGTAATATGACCTTTGCCGTTACAAGAAGTATCACTTACGGGAACTGCGAGGGTGAGCGTATGACCTACCGTTACTTTATCGGGAAAGATTTGGATTGCTTCCGAAAATATTGCGAGGCTGACGACATTCTTGCCCGTGTGCGTGAGCTGATACGCGAGAATGAAAGTCAGTTTGAGGTGTGAGCATGAAGAAAAACTATAAGGTGCGTATCACCGAAACGCTCGTGATGACCGTGGATGTGGAAGCCCATTCCCGCGATGAAGCGGAACAGATTGCGTCGGACAATTGGCATAATTCCGACTATATTCTTGACGCAGATAACTTTGTCGGAGTCGAGTTTGAAGCGACCGAGGAAGAACCGGACAGGAAAAAAAATTATCGAGAGGAACGCTGAAAGGAGGAACGGGGCGGCGAGGGTACAGGCGCGTCGCTAAGTCTTAGCAGGCGCGTCGCTAAGTCTTAGCAAGCACTGAATTATGGTGCTCACCCGATGGTGCTCACACCAAATTCGCTTGTTAGGGGGCTGCGCCCCCTAATACCCCCGCCGCTTCTATGATGCTATGGCATACGAGCAATATGCTTTGAACCGAAAACGCCCGTACCGTGTTCATGTCTATCTGAACGAGCAGGAATACCAACGGCTCAATATCATGGTCGCGTACACTTCTCTCAGCCGTGAACAGGTACTCCGCGACCTCATCAATGGGCTGACAATCAAGGCAGCTCCCGTTGCCGAGTACGGCGCTATTGTCCGTGAACTCAACCGCATTGGGAATAACATCAATCAGATTGCCGCCAAGCAGCACAGCCACGGATTTGTGGATGAACCGATGCTCCGTGAAGCGGTCGCTTCCTTACAGCGGATGGAACGGGAATTCACACGCGCCTTTGCACAGGAGAGCTGATGGCGGTCACGGCAATCTGGAGTGTCAAGGGCAGTGTGGGAAAGGTTCTTCGCTATGTTGCGAACCCGGCAAAGACATGGAACGGACAGTATGCGGAGGCGGCAAAGTTCCACACGGTGGAGAGAGTATTGGAGTATGATGCCGACGCCATGAAAACAGAAAAGCAGTTCTATGTCACCGGTATCAACTGCTCAGATAGCCCCGCCTCCGCTGCCGAGCAGTTCCGCGCCACCAAGGAGACATGGAAGAAGCCGGGCGGCATTGTCTGCTTTCACGGGTATCAGTCCTTTGAGGCAGGCGAGGTCACGCCCGACATCGCACATGAGATCGGTGTCAAGCTGGCAAAGCAACTGTGGGGCGACCGCTTTCAGGTTGTCGTTTCCACTCATACGAATACCGGCAAGATCCACAATCACTTCTGTCTCAACAGCGTGTCGTTTACGGACGGCAAACGGTATTACGACCAGAAAGCAACCTACTACAAAATGCGTGAGGTATCGGACGATCTTTGTGAGGATTACGGACTGTCGGTGATTGAAAATCCCAGACGCGGGTCCAAGCAATATAAAGCATGGCTCGGTGACAAGGACGGCACTTCCCAGCGCGACGCAGTACGGACGGACATCGACGCTGTGCTTGAATATGCGACGAGCTTCCGGCAGTTTCAAATCGAGATTCAGAACCGGGGATATATTCTGGAATACCGCGGGAGCTTTCTTCGCATCCGACCGGACGAGGGAAAGAAATTCTTTCGCCTTGATCGTCTCGGTGACGGATATTCCGAGGATGAGATACG
>CAVEHG010000240.1:0-3804 GCA_963615405.1 bacterium
TAACCACGCAGGGTCGACCCCTAATGCCCGCGACAATAGGTCGACTTTGTCTTGCTTCGCCTTATAATCGCCACGCAGATAGGTGCTGATTGACGATTTTCCGATGCCTGTTCGCCTGCATAGGTCGATCTGCGTGACTTCTCTAATCCGCATAGCTTCGGCGAGCCGTCGCGAAAAAGTAGATGTTCCCATAATAGCCTCCTTGCGATTGTCTTATAATAGGTAAAATAATCGGCAATGACATCATAGCACAGTTTTGTTCAGGAAAACAAGATTTTATTCAGGAAAGCTGAAAAAAATTCTTGACAACTGAATTGTTGAGTGGTAAGATAAGTTCAGTTCAGGAAAACTGAGCAGCGGAAAGGAGGAGCGGATGGAATACGACTATTCAAAGCTCAAAGGCAAAATTGTAGAGTGCTGCGGAACGCAAGCGGCACTGGCACAAGCCATCGGCATTAGCTCTGCAGGACTCAGCTCTAAGTTGGGCAATACCACAGGGTTCACACAAGACGAAATCTGCAGAGTGAGCGAAGTTTTACAAATCCCTGCAAGACAGATTGCAGAATATTTTTTTACCCATAAAGTTCAGAAACCCTGAGCAAGGACAACAAAGTATAGGAGGATAATTATGACAAACGAAGAAAAGGTAGAACTTGCTATCAGGAGGGAGCGGGAACAGCTGAGCGCCGCATTGGATGCTCTGTGTCACGCCATCCAACTGGCGGGCGTGCCGCTGAAGACGCTGGAGATAGTGGACACGGAGTATGGGGATCGTTTCGTGGAAGCGACATTTTCCTGGGGCGTGCGTGAAGCAAACATCACCGCCGACAGCGCCCCTACTGCATTGTGGGATGTAATGAAACAAATCCCGGAATTGCGGAGCAGATGATGGATCCGCTGGCCGTGGGTGTAGAAGAAGCCGCGAAGCTCTGCGGTTTCGGGGCGAAGCTGATGTATACGCTCATTAAGGAAGATAGTTCGTTCCCCGCATTTGCAATTGGGGAGCGGGATGGGCGATACATCATTCCGGTAGATGAGCTCAGACGGTGGCTCAATGAACGAGGCCGCCTGCGCGTAGGGCTTAAAGCAACCTCATCGCCGATTGCGAAACTGATAGACGCGTCCCGAAAAAAGAGGGCATAGTGTCGGAAATTCCGACAGGTTGCGTCCCACACGAGGAACGTAAATTGAACTAGGAGGAAAATGATGAGAGCAAAAACGGGAAACGCGGAAGGGTTGTTCCTGCTTGCGATGGGCGTGCTCTCCGTCGGTGGCATCGCGGCTCATGAGATGATGCAACCCACCACGGAAATAATCGAGTACACAAAGACCGTAGATTACGGAGATACTTTGTGGTCGCTCTGCGGAGAGGTTGCCGACAACACGGTGCACATGCAGACCTTGGTTTATCAGACGATGCAGGAAAACGGTATCAAGAACCCTGGAGAGCTTCAGCCCGGGCAAGTCATTACCATCCATGTGAAGAAAGCGAGGGACGCGGTCAATGGCAGTCGCGAAGAATAAGGTAGATAAGTGTATCGACTGGCTCAAACTTAATCGGAATTACGCAGAAAACAAGCTGATGGTATCTATTCAAAACGAGGAAGTCGAGGAAGCCCGCCGCGCGGAAGTAATGTTCGAGGTCTGGAATGATGCGCTAGAGGGCGTGCAGGATATCTTGAAGGGGGCAAGGAAATGACGGGCAGAGTTTGCGCGCGTTGCCACCAACCAATACCCACGGGGGCGGAGATGGTGGAGAAAATCGGAGGGCGGTATGTTCCGACGCATCGGGATTGTGGCTTTGACCTTGCCGCCACCAGACCTAAATGGCGGAGTCTTGACACGATGATCCATGACGCGTTAAGCCGTGGTCCGTGTCAAGACCTAAAAAGAAAACATAGGAAGGAGCAGTATCGATGATTGATTTTGAAGAAAACCGCATGGTGCAGGACGCATGCTGGCGTGACTGGAGCGGATACAACCGCCGCCGCGCCGAAGCACTGGCAGAAATGGCGGACGACGAACTTGAAGAAATGTTCGCCGAGAGCGTAGACGAGTTCGAATGGGAGATGGAAGATGGCCAGTCTGTATGAAATCGACGAAAGACTGGCGAATATCTTCATTACCCCCGAAGGGGAAGGCGTGAACGCTTTGACGGGCGAAGTGTTAGACAGTAAAGCACTGGACGCTCTCCAGATGGAGAAATGGCAGAAGGTGGACAACATCTGCCGTTATATCAAAAATTTGCAGTCTGACGCTGAGCAGTACAGGGCGGAATGTGAGCGACTGAAGAAGCGCATGGACTCTGCCAGTAGAAAAGCGGAGTCCCTGAAAATGTATCTCGCTAGCCACTTGGAAGAGGGCAAGAAGGCGGATGTACCGTCCGCACAAATTAGATGGCGAAAGTCCGTAGCCGTATCCATCACCGATGAAACGAAGCTTCCGAAAGCTTTCTTGAAGGAAACCGTGGAGGTGAAACCGGATAAGGCGGCCATCAAAGACCATCTGAAGAAAGGAGAAGATGTGCCGGGTGCATGCCTGGAAGAGAGGCAGAGCCTCTCGATTAAGTAATTGCGTTTTTTGAGAATTGGAGGATTAGGATGCTGAATATTACCAAAGGGGTGCAGGCTCACCCCGTAAAAGCGGTGATTTATGGTGTGGAAGGCATCGGGAAAACGACCTTCGCGGCGCAGTTCCCAAAGCCATTATTCCTCGACTTGGACCGCGGATCTCAGCGCATGGATGTGGCGCGGATCAGCGACATCAAAAGTTGGGCGCAGTTGTTTGCAGCCATGAAAGCAGTAGCCGACGGCGGTGCCGAAGAGTTTTCTACTATCGTTATCGATACCGCGGACATGGCGGCGGAGCTGTGCAAAAAGTACGTATGCGCGAAAAATCAGAAAACGAACATCGAGGATTTTGGCTACGGGAAAGGTTATGCAATCCTTGCCCAGGAGTTCGCGGTGTTAATCAACTGGGCTACGGTCTTGGTTGATAAGGGCTTTAATGTAGTTTTTTTAGCGCACTCAATGCAGCGGGTGGTTACCCGCCCTGATGACACTGGGGCGTATGACCACTGGGAGATGAAGCTTCCCGGGAAAGGAAATAATTCTTTGGGGGCGTTTCTCAAGGAATGGGCGGACTTACTACTCTTCGCGGATTACCACATCATCATTAGACAGGGCGCCGACGGTAAAGGACGCGCGACAAAGACTTCCGGCGAGCGCCGCATGCGTGCCAACCATTCGCCCTTCGCGGACGCGAAGAACCGCTTCGGACTGCCGGACGAGATGCCATTCGAGTACGGCGAAATCGCGAAAATCATCCCCGAGAGGAAGCCTCAGCCAAAGACGATGATGGAGGAAGCATATCAGCACAAGAAAGACTTCGAACGGGGTATCGAGCACCATCAGACGATGGAGCAGGCTGTAGGAAAAGCGATAAGCGATGACCCGCTGACTTTGCTGAAGGCACTCATGCAGGAAGGCGTCAGCGAGGCAGACCCCGCCCCGATTACGGAGGAGGAACTCTTGCAGGCAATCCATCAAGTCGAAGAGGATGCGGCAATCAAGGAAATTACTCACATGGATGACTTGCCCGCAGACTACATCCGCAACACATTCTTAGATCAAGACGCGTGGAACGGGTTCAGAATGTATATTTTGAACAATATCCGCGTTCCGTTTTAACGAAAGGACTATATAACCATGGCAGATTTTGGAAAATTTGGTAAAGCTCAGACAGAAAATCAGAATTTAGACTTCGCGTTTGCGTTTGACGGGGACGAGTTCGATCGTCCCCAGC
>CAVEHG010000241.1:0-3612 GCA_963615405.1 bacterium
TCTTCACGGAGCGGGGCACAGTGAAGTTGAACTGCGTGAATTTCCCGAGTTCGGACTCGACGGATATTTCCCCTCCGTGAAGTTCCACGAGACTCTTGACATACGACAGTCCCACTCCTGAGGAGTACATGTCGTAGGACTTGACCGTAAAGAACCTGTCAAAGATATGCCCTATTTTGTCCGACGGTATTCCCTCCCCGGAATCTCTCACGGCAAAACGGACGAATTCCCCGTCCTCCTCCGCCGACACCGTCACCTCGTCGCCCTTTGCACAATGCTTATATGCATTCGAAAGCAAATTGTCAAGAATCTTTTCAAGTTTGACCCTGTCGGCGTCAATCAAAAGGCTCCCGGGAACATTCTTACTGATGGCAATCCCTTTGTCGTCGAACTGCCACTCATACCTTGACACCACATCTGAAACCATCTCGGACACCTGGAATGACGTAATGTCAAGGTGTGTAAACTGTATCTCCCTGAAAGCCAGAAGTTCGTTGATAAGTGAAAGGAGCTTGTTGGCGTTTTTCTTTATGATTCCGAAATACTTTTCCCGGCTTCCCTCCGGCACACGACCGTCCATAAACTGTTCGACCGGGCCGAGAATCAGAGAAAGAGGTGTCTTGAACTCGTGCGATATGTTTACGAAAAACTTCAGTTTCATATCGTTGACCTCTTTCTCCTTCTCCCTTCCAAGCCTTTCTATCTCAAGTTCGTGCTTATGGCGCGAGGACTGCACCAGCACAGTCACCACCCATATCCCCAGAGACAGCAGAAGAAGAGAAAACAGCGTTTTCGCCCAGGCGCTCTGCCACCACACCGGCCGCAGCCTTATCTCCAGCGAGGCTTCGTTGTCCATAACATTCCCTTCCTGAACATTGGCGACTGACAGCCGGTAGCGCCCTGGGGCAAGGGCGATGAAGTCCACCCTGTTCGAAGCGTCCAGAGTATGCCACCTGTCATCGAGGCCCTGCATCCTGTAAGCGAATGTCCTCGCATTGCTGCACCCGAACATGCTGTTGGAAAAGTCTATCGAGAAATTGTTCTGCCAATGCTCAAGATTCAGAACGCCGAGATCATTGATGTCCGAAGCGAGCGGGCCATCAGAAGATATTTCCTGGCGGACATTATTGATATACAAATCGTTGAAACGGATCTGGCGAAGTTTTTCGAGCGATGAGTCCAGACTCGGGTCCACAACCACAAGTCCGTTGGTACTGCCGAAATACAGTTTGCCGTCATATTTCTCCGACGCGTTATAATTGAACCTGTTGGTAGGAAGCCCGTCATCGATGGTGTATTTTGTAAAAGTCGAAAAAGAGGAATTTGTGCGGCACAGGCCGGAATTGGTGGAAAGCCACACATCCCCGCTGTCGTCCTGGAGTATGGCATACACGGTGTTGTCAGACATCCACGTCCCCAGTTCGATCTTCTCACAGGAGAGCGTCGCAGGATTGACGCAGACGATGCCATCGGTTTCAGTCGCGAAGGCGAGCCTGCCGTCAGAAAGTTCGCAAATCGAGACATAAGTGCTTGCGGGAGAGTCGATTTCCTCCGGACGATACTCTTCGGATGACCTCAGTCTCCATATCCTTCCTCCGTGACACGCCAGCCATATGTCCCCGACGCTGTCCTCAAGCATATCCCAGATGAAGAGATTGCCCGGCAGTCCTCCGGAAGCAATATGCCGCAGGGATGCCGACTGATAATCATACCTGTACAATCCTCCGTATTGGGTTCCCACCCACAGATTTCCCGAACTGTCGCAGAGTATGCTGTATATGTTGTTGCTCAGGAGTTCTTCTGCACCGCGGCTTCCGGTTTTCAGGTTCATGAAAGACGATCCTCCGCGCGGCTTCATATAAAGTCCGCCCATATAGCTTCCGAGCCAAAGGTTTCCGCTTCTGTCCAGACAGATTGAGTGTATGTTGCCGCTGCGGAGCCCCCGCGCCCCCTCCGAAATGTGATGCCGGTTCCCTGCGGCGTCAATCAGATAGACTCCGTCGTTCTCTGTCGCGACATATGTCTGTCCGCCGCTGTGCATTATCCCGCTCACGACCTTGCTGGATGCGGAAAAGGTCTCTGAACCGGACAGGAGGAAGCTGAACATCCTGTAATGGCTGTAACGGACGTTCACACCTCCGAAAAATGTCCCGACCCAAAGGTTGTCGTCCCTGTCGCAGTAGAGGCTGTAGATTGCATTGTCGTTCAATCCGCACAGATTGCCGCTTTCGGCGAACACGAATTCCGCCCTGTCTCCGGAAATCCTTGCAAGGCCGTGCTCGGTCGCCGCCCAGATGTCTCCGCTTCCGTCCTGCACGGTCTGCCGTACCATATTGTTCGGCAATGTGCCGGAAGACACATCGAAAACCTTGCAGGATTTGTTCTGAAGCCCATAACGAATGAGCGCGGATTCAGAAGAAATCCATATGTTGCTGTCGGAGTCCTGGAACAGATCTGTAATCGCACCGGCCGTTATGCCGGAGGGCAGATTCACTTTTGAAAAATCGCCCCGAATCTCATCGTACAGCATCAGATTGCCTTCGACTGCCGCCCATACATTCTTTCTGGAATCCAGCAGAAGGCTTCGGCAATGGCCGAGCCTCCAGCTCTTCACCGTCCCGTCGCATTTCAGAACATCCACGCCGGCCGCCCCGGAAATCCATATGTTTCCGTACGCATCTTCACAAATGTCCTCGACATAATCGGAAGACAGAGGACAAAGGCTTTGGGAGCCGGAGGAAAATCGGGTCTGAACGCCATCGTGAGGATTCAGCCGGAAAACGCCGCCGCCTGTACCGAACCAGATGTTCGAGTTCGAGTCTTCGAAAACTGTGTTCACTCTCAGGGTCTTGCCGTCATCGGAACTGAAAACGTACTCACGGAACGAGAATCCGTCGTAACGGAACGCTCCGTACATTGTCGAGAACCAGATGTAACCGCGGCTGTCGGAGGTGATATCGTTCACCCAGGTGTATTTGAGCCCCTCCTTTTCTCCAATGTGCCGGAACTGGACATTGTCGGCAAGAAGTGAGCAAGGAAAAAGAACGCACAGGACGGGCAGCGCCATCTGCATAAGCCGTCCGACAAATCTGCTGAAAACAACACCAAGGATCTGCTTCATACCCCCTGTAAATTCCCAAGACATTAAGGTTTGCCAAAGTTAGCAAAAAAATCATTTTTTGAGTCATTCGGCAATCTTGTCAAGCAGTTCCAGTACCTTGTGGATTTCGCTGTAGGCCATAAAGTCATCTTCGTTCTCCTGACTAAGTTGGCAAAGGGAACTTGCGCTGGACATCGCCCGCGGCAGGTCTCCGTTGTCTCTGAGATAGCGGTAGATATCCGCTTTCGCAAGGTAACGTTTGGTCTTTTCATACCCTGGCAAATATTTGCGCAGTTCGGTGATGGCCTGGTCCTGATTGGTATAGTGCCGGACCGAAGGTCCTGGAAGAAAGTGCAGTAGGAACCAGAACTCCGTGCAGGGATTCGTCTCTATCCACATCACGCCAGCATCTGTGCTCTTTCTTACGGTATGGTACACCTGCATTTCTGACGGGTTGGACAGTAGCCTGTCCATATCTACAAGGCACACAACATAGTCATATTGTCGACGGA
>CAVEHG010000242.1:0-3606 GCA_963615405.1 bacterium
GTCCAGGTGGAGGGAAAAACGCCCGAAAAGTTCCATACATGGACGTGAATTGGACGAAGTCCAAAATATCACTACCTTGGGCTGAAAATCGGGAAAGTATGATGAGACTGTTTTGGAATATCGCGATTGCGGTGACGGCTCTGGGCGCAGCAGAATGCCTTGCGTCTGCAGAAATGACTGGAAATGACGAGATTGCCTTGCCTGTCGAGGTATATATCGAAGGCGGGAGCAGCCACGTGCAAGGGCTTGCTTTGGACGAAAAGGCCGGCAGAATGTATTTCTCGTTCACGACGAGTTTCGTGAAAACGGATCTGGAAGGCCGGGTGCTCGGCTCAATCGACAGAATCCAGGGACATCTCGGAGCGATGACCTTCGACCCGCGCGAGCGCAAGGTCTACGCTACGCTTGAGTGCAAGGATGATGTGATCGGAGCAAGTCTTTCGGCTTTCGCCAAAGGCCGTTCGATGTTCTATGTAGCGATAATCGATGTGGACAGAATCGACCGGATCGGAATGGATTCCGCTTCAGGTACGGTTCCATGGGTCTCTGCCCTGTGGGAAACGGTCTGTTTTATATCTCGGAGAACGGCCGCAATCCGCAGTCCGGACTCCAGTTCTGCCGCGCCCGTCTCTACCGCTGGAGGGGCGATGCCGGGAGTTGCTTCGAGAGGGTAGAGATAAAATAATAGCTCTATAACGATTTGTATGTAAGCATAATATACGCATCTAACGGGATTGTGTATATCTTTGCATACTGTATAGTACAAGGAAATTTGTTAAAGCAATGAAGAAAACGACCGATTTTCTCAAGATGGCGGTATGTCCGCTTCTGATTCTCTCTCTGGCGAGCGGAGTCCTCGCTTCCTGCAAAAAGGAGAAAACGAATGAGATTCCTCTTCCTGACGAGTACGAGGAGAACACCCCTCTCCCGACTGCAGACCAGGTCGAAAAGACTTTCAGCGGCAAGACTGCGGTTCTCGGAAGCGACCTCTCCACGTTCAATGCATCTGTGGTCAACCGTATGAAAAATGTCACGACAGCGATTTCTTCCGATGTAAAGGCTGTGGTATTCACGAAATCCTCTGCGGTAAACTTTACGGAAGATGAGACCAAAGCCCTGCTCAAAGCCTATGTGGGCGGCGCGAATTTCGTTTTCATCGATCCTGTATTCCCTGATTTCGAGGCATATAGAACAGTATTCAATGCCGCAGTGGGATCCGTTCTGGCTGAGGACATCGATTTCGACCTGACAGTCGCCGAGACATTCTACGACAAATTGTGCGAAATGAAGGGACTCTACACTGACAAGCCTTACGGCCCTATGGAGGCTGCAGCTTTCCGCTACAATTCCTCTTACATTGTTCCGAGCCTGGAGGCTCAGGCTGACCTTTCCGATGCCAGCGCCAGCGGATATTATTCCAGCGATGACGTGACAGAGGAAGCCGACTGCGCTTCTGAAGCCTACGAACCGACCGCTTATGACTACGGCAAGGCTGCCGACATACTCGTGGAATGGATGGCACAAGACAACGATCCCGGCTTCAACAGCTCTGAAACTGACTCCATCGAGAAATATATGTCCGGAAAGCGCACCGTTATCCAGCACAAGGTGGGACCGAGCCGCGCTCTGGGCCGCACCCTGTCCTACGAGATGGTCTACACGGTTTACAGCGCCTATGATTTCGACAAAAACACCGACTATTATTTCATCCGTCTCGAGCCTAAATTCTACTGCTCGGCGCTCGGCTGCAAAAGCGGGGACGATGAATGGGTCAGCGCGAACAAGGTGGTAGTCTTCGATGACGGTCACACATCCGGGGAATTCCTGTGCTCGTACACCGACCTGTGGTATGGTCCTTATATGAGCAAGTTTGACTACACTGCAAAGGTAGTGGACGGGAACGGCAATGCCGTAAACGGAGTCACCCTTCTTCAGGCCAATCCTCATACCGATGTCAGCGGAACAAGCAGCATCGCCACGGGTATGAGTTACAATCTCTCCGGCAATTTCGGTTTCAACGCCAGCGGCCCTATGGGCGGCATTGCGGGGGCTTTCACATTCTCGGAGACCCACAGCCACAGCGAGAACAACCTCAAGGTTTACCTCGATGACCAGAACAATACCCCTAACTGGAGAATCGAAGGCATAGTACCTCAGTGCCACATGGGTTTCTTCAGTTACTACCACGATGAGGTCGCCACATTCCAGAAGAGCAACTGGCAGACGGAATTCACCTGGATTGTTTCAGTGCCTGATCCTCAGCCCGGAAAGCCGTTCTACATTTCCGCAGCAGATCTGACCGAAATCACCGAGCTGAACTACAATATCTATGACATAGAGCTCAGAGTTCATCCTACTCAGTCCGCAACGATCGAGCTCCCGGAGCCTAACCGCAGCAATGAAAAGTACATTATGTTCTGCTCCGACGAGGCCGTCCAGAACGTCATCAAGGATCAGTTCGGGCAGACCTGGCAGAACGAGTTCACCTACTACGCCCTGAACAAGGAGCAGTCCGATCTGGGTGCCAAGGCAATGTTCGAGAAGGTAAAAGTCGCCGTCAAGGGCTACGCCGGCGTCTTGAAAGACAAGGGCTACACAGGCACCTACACCTTCGCGCTCAGCAAGGTCGACGGCAGCAGAATGGAAAGCTTCACCCTCGAAAACGGCGAAGTGAAATAATTCGCAAGTCGAGAAGAAATAGACTACAGGATTGGCCGGCGTGCAGCCGGCCAATTTCGTCTTTATACTCAGAAGCTGTTAAATTGGGACTTCGTCCAATACGCCTTCAATCTGCAGAAGGGTGCGCTTGGCCGCAAGGCCGCCGGCAAAACCGGTCAGGGAATGGTCGGTGCCGATTACACGGTGGCAGGGGATCAGGATGGCTATGCCGTTCGCTCCTATGGCCTGGGCTACGGCGCGAACTCCTTTGATATTATCTACTTTACGGGCGATTTCCAGATATGTTCCCGTTTCGCCGAAGGGGATTTCCAGAAGTGCTTTCCAGACCGACATCTGGAACGGCGTACCGACGGGATGCAGGGGAATGTCGAAGGAGGTCCGGCCGCCGGCGAAGTATTCATCCAACTCCACCTTGGCCCTTTCCAGAATAGGGGAGGACTCTTCCCTGAACTGCGCGCCGAGAAGCCTTTCGAGCCTTCGCATATTGCGACAGGCGCAGGGCTGCGATTTCCAATCGCAGAGGCAAAGTTCGTCCCCGACGCAGGCAAGCACAAGCTCCCCACAAGGGGAAAGGTAATATTGGACGTTTACGTCCATCATAATTCGTCTTCAGCGTAGAGGCCATTGCGCTCGAAGCGAGTGAGGATTTCGCCCACTAGGTCTCTGCACACGGCGCACGGCTTGATGATTACTGGAGTTCTTTCCATTTGCTGATTGCATTGGTCAGACAAATATACGCAGAATCTTGGATTGGGAGCTCTATTTCAGGTCCGGATTAATTGTGGATACTCAAAAACTGATTAAATTTGTGAAATTTGAATGACGGAATGCGGTTTCTTAAAAAAGTCAGTCTGTTTCTATGGTGCGCCGTGACATTTCTTTCCTGCGAAAAGGAAGGAAGAACCGTCTATATCAATACAGATGAGG
>CAVEHG010000243.1:0-3544 GCA_963615405.1 bacterium
CAGGATTTATGATATTGGATGCCTGGGCTCAGGCATCCAATGTCGTTTTCCGCACAGGGCGTTACGGCGATATGACCGAGATTTCGTTCAAGGGCCGCACGTTCCACCTTCTGAAGCCATCCACCTATGTGAATCTCAGCGGCAACGCGGTGCGTTACTGGCTGACGAAACTTCCGGTTCCGAATGAGAATCTGATCGTCATCTGCGATGACATCAATCTGCCGTTCGGAACACTCCGTATGCGCAAGAAGGGCAGCGACGGAGGGCACAACGGTCTTGCCAATATCATCGAACTGCTCGGCACTGACGAGTTCACGAGAATCCGTTTCGGTGTGGGCAATGATTTCTCCAGGGGCGGCCAGATTGATTATGTGCTCAGCAAGTTCAGCCAGGAGGAAATCGAGGTCATCGGCAAGAAAAGCGAGCGGATTGTGGAGGGAATCAAGACATTTTCCACGATAGGCGTTGACAGGGCAATGAATTTCCTCAATGCAAAAGAGGTCTGATTTATTTGCATTTATGCGTGTTTTTACATATCTTGCGAATTGTTAACGGTTTGTAATTAATGCAAGCACAATAATATAAACCTTAAAAATCTAAAGAAATGAAAGAACTCGTCGAAAAAATCAAGGCCGAAATCGTTGAATTTCAGGCAAATGCAGAAGCACAGGTAGAAAAGGGCAACAAGGCTGCAGGCGCACGCGCACGCAAGGCCGCTCTTGAGCTTATGAAGGACCTCAAGGAATTCAGAAAGGTTTCTGTAGAAGAAGCTAAGAAATAATTCGAAAATTATTTTTTTCGTGCAACGTTTATAAAACCTTATGCATCTATGTTGCAGGTTTAGGTTTTAGTACACGTCTAAGAACTGGCCGCCGTGAGGCGCCGGTTCTTATTTTTTGCGCTGTAGCGCAAAAATAAGAACTGTCACTTCGTTAATTACTGGGGGATGCTTCCCCCGGGCCCCCTCGGTCGCTTCGCTCCTTAGGAGCTTCGAAACAGCTGTGTCATAAAAAGCAGCGCAAAAAATAAGAACTCCCCCAGACCTACTCCGGTCGCGCAAGCGCTCCTTAGGAGCTCCGAAACAATAGGATTTCTCAAGGGAAAAGGTTATATTTGTGGACACGTGCGTGTGATATGACTGGAACTGTACTGAAAAAGATCATAATGCTGGCGGTCTCATTAATTTTTGCGGCCGCTTTCTCCATATCCGCCACGGCCGCCCCGGCATTGAAAGGCAGCTATCTCAGGACACAACCGGACGGTACAAGCTTTTATGTCACATTGGTCGGAGACGAATTCACCAGACTCGCGCTCACAAATGACGGCAGACCTGTCATCAAGGACGCGAACGGCTGGTATTGCTATGCGGAAATCGCCCCCGACGGCAAGAGATACAGCAGCGGAGTGAGGGTTCCGGGGACGATTGACACCAGAGGAGAATACAATATTGGACGGACGGAAGTCCGGCCGGCCGGAAGCATCGTGCACTCGGTGAATGTGGGCGCGAAGAGTCGGCGCGCGGCGGCAGAGAAGATGTACTCAGCTGCAGCAGAACGACTTAAAGCATCCGGTAAAAAGGAAGTGCGGGCGATTTTTCTGCTTGCTGAGTTCTCAGACCTGAAATTCCAGTACAGCCGCAGCGACTTCGAGGACCTTGTGAACAAGTCCGGATACAGCGTGAACGGAGCGACCGGCTCGATTCACGACTATTTCACTGACCAGTTCGGAGACGACTGCAGCTTCAGCTTCGATGTCGGTCCTGTGGTGACTCTCAGCAAGAGCTACGCCTATTACGGCAAAAACGGATCATACGGCGATGACGAGAATGCACACGAAGCTGTAATCGAAGCTTGCAGGCTCTCGGACAGCGAAGTCGATTTTTCGCGCTACGACCTTGACGGAGACGGCTGCGTGGACAATATTTTCGTATTCTATGCAGGAACGGACGAGGCGCGCGGAGCTGACGAGGACCACATCTGGTCGCACAGCTGGTCCATAAGAGACGGAGCGGGACTTACGGTAATGCTCGACGGAGTCTGCCTGAACTCTTACGCAATGAGCTCGGAGATAACATATTACAAATCCACCAAAAAGTCGGCGCTGGCTCCGATAGGCAGCGTCTGCCACGAGTTCGGACACACTCTCGGCCTCAAGGATATGTACGACACCGACTACGAGGACAGCGGCGGACAGAGCAAGGGAGTCTGGGGCACAATCAGCCTGATGGACCAGGGAAACTACAACAATGACGGACGCACTCCCCCGAACTTCACTGCGTTGGAGCTGGATATGCTGGGCATCGGCGAGTGCCGGGAACTGAAAGCCGGCGAGTGCAGCCTCACGGCAGGCGAAAAGGCTTATTACAAGTCACTCAGCGATTATGACGGTGAGTTCTACCTCTTCGAAAGCAGAGTCGCGGAAGGCTGGGACAAGTATATCGGAGGCAACGGTCTGCTCATCTACCACGTGGACCGCTCGGACCGCGATGCTGGATATTCCACGGGGCAGGAGAAGGTGGTGACGGCTGCGGAGCGCTTCACTATTAATGAGATAAACTGCCGCCCTGACCATATGTGCGCCGCTCTTGCGGGCACCAGGACCAGCTGCAGCAGCATTGCAGAAGTATTCTGGCCGAATGGCAGCAGAAACAGTTTTTCGGGGAGCACGAGTCCGGCGTTCAGTTACTGGAGCGGGGCGAAGAGTGAAGCCTCGATTACGGATATCAGCCGGAGCGGAAAGACCGTGAGCTTCAATGTCAGCGGTCCGGTGAGCATCAGCTCCGTCGAGGCGTTCCAGGATGCGGCCATCATCTGCTGGGAGAGCCCGATGGGCGGAACGGAGCCCTGCATCATAAGCTGGACAGGCGGCGGAAAGACCTCGACTACAGATGTAAAACCTTATGAATCAGGAAAATATGCTTATATAATAGAGGGATTGAACGAAAAGACCGACTATACGGTTTCCGTCTATTTGGGCAGTTCCGCATCTGAAGCTTCCACCAGAACTTTCACCACGAGAGCATACTACAACAGCGGTTATCCGTTCATATATCTGAGCTCCGCGGAGCGCGACAGTTCCGGAAAATTCCTCTCGGGGACGAAGATTCCGCTGAGAATATACAATGCCCGCGACGTCGCCAAGGTGGAGTGGTATTTCGATGGTAAATCTATAAACGCCACGCTTACAGGATATTACACACTCACTGAAAGCGGCGAACTGAAGGCTGTCGTTTATTACGAGAACGGGAGCACGGACATTATCTGTAAAACAGTGACAGTCAGATGAGAAAGTACTTGCTGATATTATTTGCCAGCCTTGCGCTAGTCGGCTGTCAGGGCGGCGGCAAGGTTGAGCCGGAGTTCCTGAACAGCAGCGATATCTGCCTGAGGGTCAACGGAAACGCTGTTTTCACATACGATCCCCTGACCTACCAGTTGGCATTCAACCGCCGCAACTGTGAGTTCAGGGTGCATACGGACACGATGTCCGACTACTACTGCGTGACCCTGGACGCGATACCTTCCGCTGTGGACCAGAAAATAGA
>CAVEHG010000244.1:0-3515 GCA_963615405.1 bacterium
ACCAGATGCACACGAATTTCTATGAGTATGTGAACGGATGGAGAGTGGAGAAGGCTAAAACACTGCTGTCAACAACGGCTATCCCGCTCGAAAGCGTGGCGGAGAAGTCCGGATTCAACTCCATCAGCAGTTTCCGGCGCTATTTTACTGCCGCCTGCGGGGTGACACCGTATTCCTACAGGAAGAGGGGAGTAAAGGTGACGTGGCAATGAGAAAAAGACAAAAAAAGAAAAAAGTGGTAATTTTGCGATAAAATTGGCGAAATGAGGGAGAGGCCCCAAATCGCCGGCCTCCAAACCAGAGAATATGATAAAGACTTTCTTCGAATCTGTCGGCAGATACTGCCTGTTCCTCAAGCAGGTTTTCCGCAAACCGGAAAAGTGGAGACTTTTCTGGAGGCAATTCGTACTCGAATCCGACAAACTCATTCTCTCGTCGATAGTCATAGTCGGCGTGATTTCGGTGTTTATCGGCGGCGTGCTCGTCATCCAGACGGCGTCGAACCTCGAAAATCCGTTCATCGACAAAATGTATGTCGGATATATGGTGCGCGAGAGCCTCATTCTTGAATTCTGTTCCACGATGGTCGCGCTCATCCTTGCCGGGAAAATGGGGTCAAACATTTCCTCTGAACTTGGAAGTATGAGGATCACCGAGCAGATTGACGCTATGGATATGATGGGAGTGAACTCCGCCGGATTCCTCGTTCTTCCGAAACTGGTCGCGGCGACTCTTCTCTGCCCTCTGCTCGTGCTTATGAGCCTCGGACTCGGCATCGTCGGAGGCTGGGCGGTGGTTGCGGCGACGGGCATAATATCCACGGCCTCGTATGTGACCGGACTTCACTACTGCTACAACGGCTACTATGTCTTTTACAGCTGTTTCAAGATGGCCGTCTTCTGCTTCATAATCTCTTCGGTCTCAGCCTTTAACGGCTATTACGCCAGGGGCGGCTCTCTCGGGGTGGGCAGATCGAGCACCCGAAGCATCGTGATTTCCAGCATACTCATTCTTCTGTTCGACCTCATACTCACCCAGCTTATGCTTTATTAGCCGACAGATGCCCATATAGCAGACACACAACAAGTTACGCTCAAAAAGGATATGATAAAGGTTGAACATCTGTATAAAGGTTTTGACGGGGTCGAGGTCCTGAAAGACATCAATGTCGAGTACGCCCCCGGCCAGTGCAATATGATCATCGGGGCGAGCGGCTCGGGAAAAACCGTGCTGCTGAAAAACCTCATCGGTCTGATGCAGCCCGACAGCGGCGACATTCTCTACAGCGGCGAGTCTCTCTCAGCGATGAATTACGCCCAGAAGAAAGCTCTGCACCAGAAAATCGGCATCCTGTTCCAGGGAAGCGCGCTTTTCGACTTCGCCACCGTCCTTGAGAATGTGATGTTCCCGATGGAATTTTTTACAGACTGGACCCCCGCCCAGAAACGCGAAAGGGCGCAGTTCTGCCTCGGAAAGGTGAATGTGGTGGGCTCGGACGACAAATTTCCCAACGAACTGAGCGGAGGAATGCAGAAGAGGGTGGGAATTGCCCGTGCCATAGCCCTGAATCCGTCCTATCTTTTCTGCGATGAACCGAATTCGGGCCTCGACCCCTACACGTCAATCCTCATAGACCGACTCATCAGCGACCTTACGAAGGAATTCAATATGACGACCGTCGTGAATACCCACGATATGAACTCCATCCTCGAAATCGGCGACAAAATAGCCTTCCTCCACAAAGGCAGCATCCTCTGGCAGGGCGACCGTCACTCAATCCTCAAGACTGACTGTCAGGAGTTGCGGGATTTCGTCTGCGCCAACACTCTTGCCCGCAACATAATCGAAGGGAAATAAATGTTATCGATAGTGGTCGGAATCGCCCTAAAAAAGCGACATTCCGACCACTATCGAGAGCCTTTAGTGCGAAAAAACCGACTTACAGCGGCGATCGGATCGGTCACAGGCTATTCGCCTATCCAGCCGCCGCCTAACAATATGTACTCCAGCGATGCTGTGAACTGCTTTCCGGAGGCCGAGTCTTCCCAAAGGTACTGGACTCCAGGACGCCGACTTCCAGTCAGTGAGGTAACTACGGTCTTTCCCTCTTCTGAGTCAGCCTTTTCTGCGTCTCCATTCTGAACCAGTCCTCCCTCCTGAACCGCTCCGAGGAACCTTCCGCCGCGGAAATTCGCCGCTGACTCAAGCTCTGCATCGGTGAGGTCAAAAATGGACTTGGACTCGTCCCATCCGTGGTCGAGGCGGTGCAGTTCGCCTGCCTCGCGCGCCTTTTCAATGTTCTTCTCCCAGTGGGGCGGGGTCACGTCTTTCCAGCTCTTTATCGCCTCCCACGCCTCTCTGGAGCCGTAAAATGCCTTCATTTTCTCCGGGTCTCCGTCCACCCAGGACTGCGTGCCCAGGCCCTTTTCGAAGGCATACGGTTTCATGAACATCTTCACGGCGAATGCCGGTGCGAGGAACGCGAGATTATGGAACCACGGCAGTTTGGACTTCATCTGCCGGAAATATTCATCGACAGGGACATTCTCCCTGAAATGAAGGTAATTTTCGAGAACATCCGAGTCTTCATACCACATTCCGTGGAAATTCTTCAGGGCAAACCACTGGGGTTCAAAGACTTTCTCCGGGCCAGGAAGACCGAGAGCCGTGAGCAGGCGGGTTTCGAACTCATAGTTCGTCATCCTGTACTGCTCGCCGCTGCCGATGTTGTAGAAATTGTTCCAGAATTCCTCCGGCACCCAGTCCTCACAGACGTTGGCGAGGAGCCGTCCGGAGTCCTCAATCGTCGCCCACTCCAGAACCCCTGCCACAGGGACGTGGAACGCGGTGGGATTCACGACACTGAGAATGCCCGGATAGAGTATGCCTGACTGGCGGAGCGACACCCAGTGCGGGATGCCGGAATCCACGATGGCTTTCTCCGCACGGATTTTCGAGACAGAATACATATCGTAAAGACTGGCCTTCACAGGGTCTCCGGAGCGCCCCCAGTGGTTCGGAAACAGTCTGTCACCGAACTGAGCGATGGAGCCTATGTAAACGACCCTGACTTTTGACGGGTCGGGCTGTGCCAGAACCGCTTTCGCAACATTTTCCGCCGATGTGACATTCACTTTCAGCGTCTTCTCCGGGAAATAGTCCGCCGCGGGAGAAACCATACCTCCGACGTGGAGGACAATGTCCGCTCCGGTCACGCCGCGGAGGACATCCTCATATTTCGTGAGGTCTCCCCAGACAATCTCCACCGAAGGATCGTTCATATACGGCTCCAGTTTCTTCCTGTTTTTCTTGCTCGGACGCGCAAGCAGCTTTACGACAAACCGGTCAGCCCTTGAGTGCAGCTCCTGAAAGCCCGCCCAGCCCATATTCCCGGTCCCTCCGGTCAGAAACACTGTCTTCTTTTTCATATTATTCTGATTCTCAATTTATTACATAAATTTCGCAACTGCGAAACATTTATACTTTAACTTTTCGCAGCAACCTTTCTGTTGCGA
>CAVEHG010000245.1:0-3391 GCA_963615405.1 bacterium
CAGTGCCGTAGCCGACAGGCAGTACAGTGACAATCAGCAGCGCACGATTTCGGCCGACGGTTCGGTTTCGCTTAAATACGACATTTTCGATGGCCTTTCCGCCACCGTACAGGGAGGAGCGAGTGTACTTTCCGGCCTCGAGCTGATCTACAATTCCAAACACACTCTCGACGGTATCACCGAGGCCGAGCAGGATGGCTGGTCAAGAAGGGCCGCCTCCTATTCATTCACCTGGAACAATATCGACAGACTCAATTTCAACAGACACTTCGGCAAGCATCAGGTCGGAGCTCTGGTGGGAATGGAGCTTGTGAACAAGGAGAACAGAAGCCTGTACGCCACCGGCTACGGCTTTGCCAACGACAATATCAAGGAGATTTACTACGCCCTGGAAAGTTCTGTGCAGGGCAAATCTTCGGCCAGCAACAGCCGCTCGCTCTCTTATATGGCACAGGCGACATATTCCTACGACAGCAGGTACTACCTTTCGCTGTCTTGGAGACGGCAGGGCTATTCCTCTTTCAGCACCTATTCCAGATGGGGAGACTTCTCTTCGGTGGGTCTTTCCTGGAATGTCCACAACGAAAAGTGGTTCCACCTGCCGGTTCTGGACAAACTGAAACTGAAGGTCTCTTTCGGCAACAGCGGAAACTCGAGAGTGGATACCAGCGCGGCTTATGGAACATATTCCTATAATTCCGGAGATTATTACGGTGGTGTGATGGGAGCGACGCAGAGTTCCGCTCCGAACCCTGGCCTGAGCTGGGAGAATACCTACATCTTCAATGCCGGAGTCAATGTGGGCCTTTGGGACGGTCGCGTTGACCTTGAGCTGGAAGCATACGACAAGTACACCACTGGACTGCTGTACAGCGGCCGTGTCTCCTCGATCATCACTGAAGGAAGCGTAACGCGCAATGTCGGAGCTATCGAGAACAGGGGCTTTGAGTTCACCCTCACCACCAGAAACATCGACACTCCTTCTTTCAAATGGACCACTGAATTCAACGGGTCGCTCAACAGAAACGTCATACGTGAGCTTTACAAGGATATGCACACCGGCTTCTTCGATGCCGTATGGATGGTCGGTGCCAGCAAGAACGCCTGGTGGCTCAGCAGATGGGCCGGAGTCGATCCCGCTACCGGAAGTCCGATGTGGTACACCGTGGACGGCGATCTCACCTACTCGTTTTCCTATGACAACCGTGTCCTGCTCCCGGATTACAGCAAGGAACCGGACTTGAGCGGAGGTCTGTCCAACACTTTCTCCTTCGGTCCGTTCAGCGCAAGGGTGATGATGACCTACACTCTCGGAGGCTGGACGCTTGCGTCCAACACTCAGGATGACGGTCACGACATCATAGGTTTTAACACCGTGGTCGAAGACCTGGACCACTGGAAGCAGCCGGGCGATGTGTCCAACAACCCGAAGTACGTCTACAAGAGCAATAACCTCTCGACGATGTCTTCCACCCGCTTCCTTTACAGCAAGACCAACGTGCAGCTGAAGAATGTTTCCTTGTCGTATTCATTTCCGAAATCGTTCTGCACCAAGGCCAAAGTCTCCGGCGTGACGGTTTCTGTAATCGGGGACAATCTCTATCTCTGGTGTCCGGGCCAGAGCAAGTCGCACAACAGCTACAAGACCATCACCTATTCGATGGGCCTTACCAGGTCTGTTTCCGGTCAGATATCAATTGATTTTTAGAAGGTTATGAAAAAGAATATCATACTTGCGGCGGCTGCGGCAGCCGTGGTTTCGGTTTCATCCTGCACTGGATTTCTCAATGTCGAGACTCTCGGGAAAAGCACCATCGAGGGATTCTTCTCCGACATCGACGGCCTGAAAACCGCCGGCGTCGGTCTCCACAGGACAATTCTGGATTTTTACGATAATGTCTATCTTCGTTTCGCGGACATCGCCGGCGATACGCAGAACGCCTCGAGGGTGAACTGTGACGAATCCGTTCTGCGGTTCTATGATTTCGACTACATCGCCGAGGACAATTCCGGTTTCCCTTACACGGTCTGGAACAAGGGCTATGTCATAGCGACCAATGCCAACAACATCCTTTTCTACGGTCAGAAACTTCTCGACAAATATCCTGAGTATGAGGATGTCATCAAGACTCATTTCGCCTATGCATATTTCGCCAGAGCACTTGCAATCTTCGACCTCTGTAACTGTTATGCGCTGCCTTACGGAGCGACAGAGGATGCCTCTCATCTCGGAGTCGTGGCGATTGATTATATCCCGGGCTTTGACGACAAGCTCTCCAGACACACTGTGAAGGAGTGCTATGACAGGGTGATTTCAGACCTGGAAAACTCTCTGGAGTGTTTCGGCGGAGACTCTATGTCTGATCCCACCTATATTTCCGGACTTGCGTGCGAGGCACTTCTCGCCAGGGTCTATCTCTACAAGGGAGACTATGAGAAAGCCGCGGAATATGCCGGGACCGTGATGGCAAAAGTGCCTCTTACGGGCAGGGATGAATACGTCAAGATGTTCCGCAAGGCGCAGGAATGCCCGGGCGAAGGAATCTTCCGGCTCAATACTTACGATGAGGGCTCCGGAATGAAGTCACTTTACGATCCGACGGGCATCCAGAAGTTCGAGCCGGCTTCGGAGTTTGTCTCGAGCTTCGATGACGGGGATGTCCGCAAGGAATTTTTTACCTATGTGGGTGAGACCGAGGACGGTGACAAATACGCCGGGAAGTCCTTCCCGACTGTCTGCAAGTATCTTCCGGTAAAGAGCGGAGTATCCGACGAGAAGAACAGACGATCGGACTTCTTTGTGCTGCGGGTTTCAGAAATGTACCTGATTCACGCTGAGGCTATCTGCAAGGGCGCTGCCGGCACTCTGGAAGAGGCGGCGCAAGACATAAAGGCTTTGAGGGCGAGAGCTATGGGAACGACTTCCGACAAGGTCTCCCTGACCTGGTCCTCTGCAGAAGACCTGGACAGGACGGTGCAGGAGGAAAGGAAGAAGGAACTCTGTTTCGAGGGGCACAGGTTCTTCGACATCAAGAGAAGGATGGAGGATATGACGCGTCCCGCAAGCACGACTTCGACAAAAAAATCGCTTTCCTGGCCGGACATCCACTATGCTCTGCCTATCAGCCAGCTTGAGATGCAGGCGAATGACTATATGGTTCAAAATGAAGGCTATACAGGCCGGAAATCAATAGGGGAACAATGAAAAAGATAATAGTAATGATATTGGCCGCCTTCATTCTCGGCGGCTGCGAGTGGCACGAAGAAGTCTATTTTGACACTCCTTTTGCCTCGATATTCGACACATCCGGAGCGTCGTCAACGACCATCGACAGCAATTTCGGAAAGGGGGTCGACAGCATACTTTCAGAACTCAAAATGACTATCAGCG
>CAVEHG010000246.1:0-3387 GCA_963615405.1 bacterium
ATGCAGGGAACTTCCACGAGGCCCGCGACAGGATCGCAAGTGAGACCGAGCATGTTTTTCAGGGCGAGAGCCGCGGCGTTTGCGATTCGCTCGTTTGCCCCGGCTTTTTCCGCGGCCGGGCCGCTGTTTTCGCCTTCTGCCTTTGCTTCGCTTGCGCTCTCAAGATAAGTGAGCGCTCCTGCCGCCATCGCGCTTGCGCTTCCGATTTCCGCCTGGCAGCCGCCCTCGGCTCCGGAGATGCTCGCCGTGTTCGCGATCACCTGCCCGATTCCGGCGGCGACGAAAAGCGAGCGTATTATCATTTCTTTTTGGGGCTTTTTCTGCTCATAATATGTGAGGAGAACCGCGGGAATCACGCCGCACGAGCCTGCCGTTGGGGCCGCGACAATGCGCTTCATGCATGCGTTCGACTCGCCCATCTTTACGGCTTTTTCCATGACCATTGTGAGAAATGTCCCGATAAGGCGGTTTTCCTGCTTTCGGAAAAGCTCGAGCTTAGCTCCGTCTCCGCCTGAAAGCCCGCTCTGAGAGCGCAGTCCCGGCGAGTATGTTCTGTCGGCTTCGGCCATCGCGTCAAACATTTTCTCCATTTTCCGGAAGCTTTCCTCTTCTGTGACGTTTCTTTCTTTCATGTCGTCATGGAGAACCGCTTCCCAGAATTCAAGGTTTTTCTTGCCTGCCTCTTCTGTTATCTCGCTTATTTTCTTGAAGCTCATTTTGTTTTCCTTTTGAGGTTTGATTTGTCTGATGTTGCCGTCTTTTTGCCGCGGATTTTTCCGCCTCTCTCAGCGCGGACTCGCGTCTTTTTCAGACACCCGCCAGGCTGTAATATGTGACTTTCTCGACTCCTTCGAGCTTTGAAAGCCATTTCAGGGAGTCTTTCGGAATCTCGCTGTCAAGCTCGAGAACCATGACGGCGTTTCCGCCCCGGCTCGCGCGGTAAAGCTGCATCGCCGCGATGTTCACCGACTTGTGCGACAGCATGCTTGTGACCTCGGCGACGTGCCCCGGCTGGTCGCGGTTGTGCACAATCAGGGTCGGGCTTTCGCCTGAGAAATTCGCGCTCAGGCCGTCGATGCTCGCGATGTTTATCACGGAGCCTCCGGTGGATTCCCCGATCACAGAGAGAGTCCTGCCGTTTTTTCCGGTTAGGTTTAGCTTGACCGAGTTCGGATGGTAGCCTTTAAGGCTTGCCTTCCCGAATGAGAGCTCTATTCCGCGGCTTTTTGCGATCGAAAAGCTTTCCGGAATTCTCGGGTCGTCCTCTTTCATTCCGAGAAGCCCCGCCGCAAGCGCGTACTGCGTGCCGTGCCCTTTTCCTGTCGCGAGAAAGCTTCCGTGCAGGAGAATTTCCGCCCTTGCCACTTCCTCTCCGAGAAGCTTGCGCGAGACATAGCCGATTTTGCACGCTCCTGCTGTGTGCGAGCTTGAGGGTCCGACCATTACAGGTCCGATTATGTCGAAAATGTTCATGCTTCCTCGGTCGGCCATGCCGGAATTCTGCAGCTGTCCAGAAGATTCAGGACCTGCGCTTCCTTCGCGGCGTAAAGCTGGATTTTCCCGTCGAAAGTCTCGAATTTCAGAATCCAGAGCTCGCCCGCGTCGTTGAGCTCAATTTCCTTTATGACGCCTCCTCTCTTCGGCGAGTAGTAAGGGCTTTTGTTCATCTCCTTGAGCTTTTCGCCCATGATCGCAAAGCCGTAGAGAGTCTGGAGATTGTTGATTTTGAAGCTGAGCTTTTTTATGAAGTCAGGATGAAAATTGAAATTGACCGGAATCTCGGAAATTCCGCCTTTGATGAAGCTCGCGTCAGCGGGCACAAGCCGGAATTTCTTCGGGTCGAAATATTCCGCCAGGTCGACAATCTCAAGGTCGTTCACTTTTTCTGTTGTCATAGATGTTTCCTTCTTGGTTTTCTAAAAGCAGGATCAGGGGCTTCCCCTCGCCTCCGCATAAGCGCTCCGGCTCAGGTCGGGCTATCCGCTGTTCCGCGCCTCCGCGCTGCATTCTTTCAGAACGCCTGCGGCGCAGCTCCTATCCCTAAGCCGGTCGCGGGCTTTGCATTTGCCGCACGGATGCGGCAGAAAAGCAAATAGAGAATTTCCAGCAAAATTTTTCTGCTGGAAATTCTCGCAGGAAAGAAAAATGCAGGGATGTATTTTTCCTTCTGGTTATTCCGCCTTCTTTACTTTCATTCCTGTGTAGTTCGGATAGCTGATTACATCATAGTAGAAATTGTAAAGCTCCGCAGGATAAAGAAGCGACTGGTTGTTTGTGAACAGAGGGCAGATTACAGTGTCGTCGCTTACGGCTATTTTCTCGGCATTGAGAAGCTCCGCCTGTCTCTTTGCAGGATCTGTCTCTGTGTTCGACTCAAGAACAAGCCTGTCGTATTCAGGATTTGACCAGTTAATGTCGTTGATTGAATTTCCTGTCGTGTACATCATGAGCCATGATGTCGGATCGTTGTAGTCCGCATACCACTGCATTCTGATGAGCTGGTCTTTCTTCTCGCGGCGCTGCGCGACATATACCTCGTTCTCAAGTGCCTGGAGATTGACTGTCACGCCGAGCTCTTTCCACTGCTGCTGGAGAACCTGAGCGACATCTCCCTCGTATGCCATCGAAGGATAAGTGTATGTGATTTCAGGAAGCCCTTCTCCGTTCGGGTAGCCGGCCTCGGCGAGAAGCTTTTTCGCCTCCTCGAGGTTCTCGTCAAGAAGATTTCCCTGGAGCTCGCCCCATGGAGTTCCGTCCACTTTTGACTTGTAGAATCTTCCGACAAGAGTTGTGGAAGGAACAGCCGAGATTCCGACAACCGCCGCGATGTCTGCCCTTTTCACGGCAAGCGCGAACGCTTTTCTTACTTTCGGGTTGTCAAAAGGAGCCACGTTCGGGTTCATCATGACATAGTTTGTCTGCGGGTTCTCGACGAAGTGGAGGTCAGGCTTTCCCTGGTAGCGCTCGGCAAGTGATGACGGAGCCGAGAGGATTGTGAGCTCGCCTGTCTGGTACGCCGCGGCTTTCGCCTGGTCGTCGTCCATGAATCTCATCTTGAGTGAAAGGAGGTTGACGCTCGCCGCGTCATAATAGTAAGGATTCTTCTTGTAGAGGATGTATTCTCCTGCCCTGCGCTCCGCCATGTACCACGGTCCGTTGCTCAGGTTCTTTGCAGGATCCATGTCCCATGCCTTGTCGCTGTCTTTCGCATATTTTGTGTTTGAAGGCATGAATGTAGGAACGTTCGCGAACATGTCGAGGAAGTAAGCGCAGGGAGACTCGAGCGTGATTTTGAGGACTTTAGGCTCGCTCGCGTCGATCGCGACTTTGTCGAGGCTCTCCTTTCCGTCGAAGGCAGCCCGCGCGCCTTTTATAGGGAAGAGGAAG
>CAVEHG010000247.1:0-3288 GCA_963615405.1 bacterium
TCCGGAGATAGTCAGGAAGCAGGTCGGGCGACTCCCTGCAAATCCGGTCAAGCATTCCGCAAAGCTCGTCAACAGCCTGGTTGGTATAGGCCATGAGCAACACATGCTCTGTCCGGTTCCGCAATTCCTCCTCGACCATATAGCGAAGCGCGAAACTCGTCTTTCCTGAGCCCGGAGGCCCAATCACAAAAAACAAATCGCGGCTCCTGCGCTCCATTTCCACCATTCCGTTGAACGCCCCGTAGTCGCCTTTCAACATGATTTCCTTTTCACGTCGCAAAGGCCGCCGGTTCAGCAAAAGTTCCTGCCGGTCACTGCTCCCCGAAAGGAAAGTATACAGATGGGCAAACAGGCGGTTGGTAGAAGCCTCCAGCATATCGTGCTCAACAGCAAAGCGGGCGTGGGAATCCTCAAACACTTTTCGGTTTCGCTGCGGATGACGCAACTCAATGACTATCTCTCCGTCTTTCATGCCGGAAATATTTCCGCGCATCAGGAACTGCCGTCTCACATCCGGCTCTTCACTCCCGTCGTGCCGGTAGAGAAGCACGGAATCGCCGGGGCGGAAATTGGAAAGGACACCTTCTGCTGTCTGTTCCTGGTAAAGAGACACGCGCAAGATATCGTCAGGCGAGAGTTCCGTCCCCTTTATCTCCCCCACCCTCATGTTCAGGTAGAGTCCGCCCAATTCACTGCGCAACCGGGCCGGCAAATTCCACAAATCGGCAAAAGCACGGCCGGCACCAGCCGGTGTGGCCATCTTGCTCAACAAGAGTTCGCGGCAGAGGAACGTATAAAAACGGCAGAAATAGTCCATCACCAGTTCTTCCCGCTCCGTTTTCGTCCCTTGGAACGGCCGCAGAAAAGTTACCAGCTGAGGACGTTGGTACTGCGTCCATAGTTTGCTCTCCTTCCCTGTCCTGAGCTGGTCGGCCTGAAGTCCTTTCAGAAGGGAGCCGATACTGTTTTCGGCACACTCCATCTCTTGCGCCACAATCCGGTTGCGAAGAGCCATGGCCTCGCGCAAAAGCTGCCGGTAAGGCTGTTCGCGAAGCATGCCGTCGGCATATTTTGAATAAAGCAGGTAGGCATCAGAGCGCATCGGCGACACCCCGATATTATATTCCAATATGGCCTGATAAAGCATCATCTGTACGAAGTGCGGCTCGCGGTGAGTATGCCTGAACTCGTCCATCTTTCCGCTCTTCTGCTCCACCAGTTTACTATAGTCACTCTGCAAAAAGTCCATGCGCCCCGAAAGTCCCAAAGCCTCGCAGAGAAAAGAGGGTTCGACCAACACTTCCGAAAGGCGGAAGCCGAAATCGCATTCCAACCGGCCGTCTGCCAAAGCCTGCAGGTTGGCAAACTGACGGCGCGCCTCTGCATGGAAATTGAAATGCCCGTTGATACCCCCAAAAGCAAACTGCAAGGGCATCTGCCGGAAAGCCTTTCTCACCGAAGCAGCATAAGTCACGGGCGGCTCGCCTTCTTTGCGGTTAAGCAAGTCGTCAAGGAAAATTCCGACCGTCTGTCCGAGCAGCGTATAGTCGGTATCCTGATGGAGCTGCAACCGCGACAGAATATAGTTTATCGGATGGTGGCCATACTCCTTGAAACAGGCTGCCAAGGCTGAGACTTCAATCAAATAGTCGGGCTGGAAAACAATGGTTTCGGGAATATACACCCCCTCGTCGGTCACTTTTGTCTTCAGAAGGTTCAGTACCACATCGGGCTTCAGCAAATCCAGTACATACAGCTGGTCACTGTCATAACCGCCCTGCAACAGGTCTATCCGAACCTCCAAGGCATCGTCCTCCCCATCGTCTTTTTCAGCATAGACAAAGCGTTCGTCCCAACGCTTCACCACAACACGCAAAACTTTGTAGAAAGACTTGTGCGTAGAGGCATTTCCCAGCTCCAGCCGGACAGGAAACAAGGCAGAAAGCCGTTTGGGAATGCCGCTCTTCAGCACTTTCCCCACAAACTCAGCCGTCAGCCGGATATCCGACCGGAATACCGTCTCCTCCAAGTCCGAAGCCGTCACATGGTGGCACTTGCGCCGCAGATTCTGCACTGCCAACGTGTCCGAAGCCGTCAATCCGCCTTGGCGGCAGACATAACCGAGACGCGAGAACAAGTTAGGAAAGACATACTCAGCCGACAAGTCCTCGCACACGTTCTGCAACAGCGAATAAAGCTCCAGATAGGAATTTACCGAGACGGGCGACGAACAGAGCCGGAAAAGCAAATCGAAATAGTCGGAAGCCTCCGGACGATTCACCGGAACTACCGCCCTTTCCACATCAGCAGGGGATAAAACTCTTGACACTTGTGCTACTTTTAGGTACAAAAGTAACGATTTTATAGCTATTGCTGCCCTCTAAACAGGGGCCTCTTTAATTCTTGACGGAAAAAGAACAGGTTACCCGGCATTTGACGTTGGGCTTCAAAAACAAATCGGAGCAGACAAGCCATGTTTCCACGACCTATCCGCTCCACAACCCAAATAATACCGCCTTCCGGCTATTGCAACCCACCCTGTTCAAGGGTGATTCGTTCAATCCAGCGTAATTGTCACCTTTTGCAGCAGATTACTCCGACTTCAGTGCCTCCACGATGCGCAGACAAGCCTTACCGTCACCATAAGGATTGACTGCATGCGACATTTCCTCATAAGTCTCCTTGCTGTCGAGCAGCCGGCTCACTTCAGTCGTAATTTTGTCATAATCAGTACCGACAAGCCGAACCGTTCCACTCTTGAGAGCTTCAGGACGTTCGGTCGTATCACGCATAACGAGCACAGGCTTGCCCAATCCCGGGGCTTCTTCCTGAATACCGCCCGAATCGGTCAGCACAAGGGTCGATTTCTCCATCAGATATACAAACTCCAGATACTGCAGTGGCTCAATAAAGAATATATTGCCCAGATTCGTCAAGTCTTCGCCAAACACCTCATGAATAGGCTTGCGCACATTCGGGTTGAGATGCATGGGATAGACGAAATCCACCTGCGGGTACTTGTCTTTCAAATCCCGGATAGCCGTCACCATGCTGATAAAGCCGTCACCGAAATTCTCGCGGCGATGGCCCGTAATAAGAACCAGACGACGCCCGTCTTTCAGCCTCGTCACGTCATAACCGGCCTTTGCCAGAATCTTGTCCTGCTCTGCAGCCAGCCGGTGGTCGTTCTTCAGGCGGTCCACCACCATGTGCAAGGCATCAATCACGGAATTTCCCGTAACGAAAATCTTGCCTTGCGCTTTCTCTTCCTGCAGGTTATGCTCAGAG
>CAVEHG010000248.1:0-3184 GCA_963615405.1 bacterium
ACCCTGAGAATAACTACTGGGAGTACTCATCAGAGGATTTCCTGCGGCTGACGGACGTTTTGTTCTATCGCTCGATGGGACTTTCCATCAAAGAAATCCGAGAGATAATGGCTGGCGTTCCCGTGGATGAAATCGGGGATATTATTCACGCCCGCCGCATGGAGCTGACGAACATCATCAAGGAAACCGTGGGGATGCTGCAGATGCTCGACTCGTGGGAGGAATGCTATCGCGACGAGCTCGGCTTCGTCGGCAAATATAAGATCGGAGCGATGCCTCCAGAGTACAGGCGCGAGGAATACATCAGCGAAGACGAACACGCGGCAAGCAGTCTCAAGAAGAGCTTTGACATAGACAAGGACGATTGGATTTGTCTGTCCATCTCCTTCTATTATGACCAGGATGAGGCGGACAAAGGCTTGCAGCGCTATTTCTCCTTCAACGGTGACACGAAATTGAAGATTTCCAACGCGAAGACTTACAGTGTTTCGGAGAGCGCGGACAGGTGCCTCATAACCGAGGTGATTTTCTCCGACGACCCAGAGGAGATGCTCGGACCGATGATGGAGTACGCAAAGGAAAAAGGACTTACTCTCACGGGCAAGTTCTACGGCAGGGAGGAGACGAACTTTTATCCTGACGGCAAGAGGCGGGGGTTGTACAAGGTTTACGCACCGCTCGCCGAGTAGGGCCGCAGAGTCAGCAGAATAAAATTTCTAAGAAAACTATTGACCTCGTTCTTGCAACGGGGTTTATACTTTTTCTGGGAGCTGATGCTAATGTTTAGAGAAAGGATTGGCACTATGGGTAACATAAACGAAAGAACAAAAGAGAAAATTAAGAATTATTTTGATGTTCACAGAGAGGAAATGTACGGCAATCTCAAGACTTTGATGGAGTTTAAGAGTCGCACGGATGATATCGAGAAATCGAAGGAGGCTCTCTGCTATGTGTTAAAGCTCGCTGAGGGGTTCGGGATGAAGACCACGCTCGGCAAGTACGGAGACGTGGCCGTGATCGAAATCGGCGAGGGCGAGGAGACGCTCGGGATGCTCGTTCATGTGGATGTAGTTCCAGAGGGCGACTTATCCGTGTGGGAGGTTGAGCCGTTCACACTGACGCAAAAGGATGGTGTGCTGTACGGCCGCGGCATCGTCGACGACAAAGGTCCGGTTATAACGAGCCTGTATGCGATGCGTTTCGTCAAGGAGAATGTGCCGCAGATGAAGAGGAAAATTCAGCTGATCGTCGGCACCAGCGAAGAGACGGTTTGGACGGACATGGAGCACTTCAAGGAGGAATTCCCGCTGCCTGACTATGGATATTCGCCAGATGGGAACTTCCCAATTTACTATGCGGAGAGCGGCTACATGGATATAATCCTGGCATTCGGTGCTTTGAACCCTGACTGCCCGACTGAGGCTTACACGAATGTGTATGGCGGAACGGCACCGAACAGCGTGCCTTCTGAGGCGGAGTACACGCTCGCAGGCGATAGAAAGGTCTTCAAGGGAAAGGCGGCCCACAGCTCCTCACCTTGGCTCGGGGAAAACGCGATTCTGAAGATGGTCGAGGAGATGCCTGAGCCGAAACCAGCGTTTGCGAGGTTCCTGCTCGATTTCTTCCCTGAGGGAGAATATGCGTCGAGGCTGACGTTTGAGAAAGATCCGAGCATCGTGTTCGAGGAGGAGGTTCCGCCGACCACGATTGTACCGACGCTCATCAGGCAGATTGGGAACCAAGTTGGCGTTAACTTCAATGTGCGGCAGGGCATGGACATCCCGAACGCCAATATACTTGCAGCTTTCGAGCGTGAGAAGGAAAAATACGGCTTTGAGATTCAGATTCTGGAGAGTTTGTCGCCGATTTATGTTGACAGGCACCAGCCTTGGATGCAGAGAATGGAGGCGGCGTATAATTCTTATGGCAAGGTGAACGAGTTCCTGCTGGCACCGGGTTGCACCTATGCGAAGACGATTCCGAACTTCGTTTGCTGGGGACCGGTCTTCCCGGGCGACTTGGACTGTGCGCACATGGAGAACGAGCAGGCGACGGAGCAAAGCTTCCTGCTCGGCGCGGCAATCTACACCGCATTCCTGTATAACGAGGCACAGATTGAAGGCGAGTAAGAAAATTTTGATAGTGAGAAAATATACGGGATGGGATTTTTCTTAGAAAGAAAGGAATTCTGCAGGATATAAGTAATATTAAGAAAATTAGAAAGGGAGTGAAACTAATGACTAAGAAAGCTTTCAAGATGCCGACTGCGCTTACAATCGTTATGATTTTCCTTGCGATTGTCGCACTGTTGACATGGTTTGTTCCGACGTCGGTCGTAGTTGAGGGGGATGATGGCAGTAGCCAGATTATCTACAATGCGGCTTTTGATGAAGATGGAAATGTTATTGAGAATGCGGGCACGAGCCCTGTCGGACTTTGGGATTATATCATGGCTCCGATTAACGGGTTTATCGATGCCGCGGATATTGCTACGTCGATTTTTCTGTCGGGTGGCCTGATAGCAATTCTGTCACACGTTGGGGCAATGGATGCTGGAATCGGCGCTCTGCTCAGGAAATTCAAGGGAAGCACACTTATTGCGATTCTGATGGTCGTGTTTGCTCTCATGGGTACCGTTTATGGCTCGTGGGAAGAACTACCTGCTTATGCTATTATTATATTACCACTGTTCATTTCCGCGGGATACGATGCGGTGACGGGCATGATGGTAATTTTGATAGGTGCAAATATCGGTAATATGGCGAGTATCGTCAATCCATATTCTATCGGTGCAGCGGTTGCGGCTATCGGCAATGAGGAATTGTCGCTCGGCTCGGGCATCCTGCTCAGACTCGTGCTGTTCGCTGTAATGCTTCCGATGGGAATTTTCGCGGTCATCAAATACGCAAACAGCGTTAAAAAGACTCCAGAGAAATCGCTCCTCTACGGCACGGAGAACAAGCTTATGAAAACAGACAATGTTGGCATGGCTGAACTCACGAAGAGTCGCAAGTGGTCGCTTGTCGTGTTCGGCATCGTTATCCTGTTCTGCGTGATGGGTTATATCCCTTGGGACTCCATCACAGTTGGCGAGGGAACGGCTTTTGATTATGTCAATGCTCCGCAGTATGCGAGCCAAGGCAATTTCATTGGGAATTTACTTGGCATGAACAGTTTCACGGAG
>CAVEHG010000249.1:0-3183 GCA_963615405.1 bacterium
AATCGAATCCGGTGTAGGTGTCGGCGACCGCCCGGAAAACGCCGAATAGAAGGGCCGCAAGGGCGATTCTAAGAGGCTTCCACTGGCCGAAAATCATGACTGCGAGAGCAAGAAATCCGGCTCCGGCGACTCCGTACATGAAGTCCCACTGGCTGTTCACCGCGCTCACATAGACAATTCCGCCGATTCCGCCGCAGAATCCCGAGATAAGAACGCCGGCGTAGCGCATCTTGTAGACATTGATTCCGACGCTGTCAGCCGCCTGCGGATGCTCTCCGCAAGACTGAAGCCTAAGGCCGAAGCGGGTTTTAGAAAGCGCCACAGCCGAGACCGCAAGAATCAGGACTGTGAGAGCCATATACCAGTTAAGCTCAAGGCTTCCGATCTTAAAGACAAAGGCCCGCCTTGTTCCGATATACTCGAGGATAGCCGAAGGATTCGAGCCGCCGCTTCTCGCGTTGTTGAACGCCTTGACGATTACAACGGCGGCCGCTGTCGCGAGCATGTTCATGGCGGTTCCGACAAGAGTCTGATCAGCCTTGAAATTCACGGCGGCTACAGCAAGCAAAAGCGAGAACACCATTCCTGAAAGCGCGCTCACCGCGACTGTAAGAAGAATTATCAGCAGAGCCGGAGCGGAAGGCGGAAGAGCATAGAGAACAAAAGCCCCGCCGAGGGCTCCGAAAACCATGGTTCCCTCAAGGCCGAGATTTATGACTCCTGAATGCTCGGAAAACATTCCTCCGAGAGCGACCAAAATCAGAACCGAAGCGTAAATCAAAGTGTACTGAATCAAAATCATCTTGCCTGCTCTCCTTTACCGCCGTTTTTTTCCGGCTCATCTCCTTTTTCCAAAGAGCCGCCCTCGCCTGCCGAAATCTCCGCGGAGGAGGACTTCTCTCTTCTGCGGAAAATTCTCGTTATCATCTCCTTGAAGAAAAGCGAGAATCCGCATGTGTAAATAATGATAGAAGAAATCAGATCGGCAATCTGGGGATTGTAGTAGCGCATATCTATAAGGCTTCCGCCGACCGTTATGTGCTGGATAAAATATCCCGCGAAAAGGACACCCATAGGATTGAGCCCGCCGAGGAAAGCCACCGCAATTCCGCTGAATCCCATCGCGGGAACGGACGAGCTCGTTTTCCACGGTTGAATGTCAGTGAGATAGTAAAGAGACGCCGCGAGCCCAGCTAAAGCCCCGCCGATCGCCATTGTAAGGACGATGTTGAACTTGTCTCTCATTCCGGCGTATTTTGCCGCGTTCTTGTTCAGTCCCGTCGCGCGAAGCTCATAGCCGAAAGTGGTCTTGTTTAGGACAACGAGAATCACAACAGCCACGGCAACCGTCAGAGGAATCGCAATTGTCGCGTACTGGTTGTCCGCGAAAAGCCTGTTCAATGCAAGAGACGGAAGAAGCGAAGACGGAGAAGCGGCCGCGATCGAGAAAGTCTCCGACTTGGAAATATTCATTACGCTCTCGTGCTGCATAAGGACGTTCACAATATAAAGCGCGATCCAGTTGAGCATGATGCAGGCTATGACTTCGTTCACATTGAAAAAAGCCTTGAAGATTCCGGCGAGAGCGCCCCACAGGGCCGAAGCCAGAACCGCAAGGAGAACGCAGAAAAACCACGGAAGATGCCACTGCAGAGCGCACCACAAGGTGACTCCGATTCCGATGCAGTACTGTCCGCCGACTCCGATGTTGAAAAGCCCCGACTTGTACGCGAACAGAACCGAAAGCGCGCAAAGCACGAGCGGCACAGTCTTTACGAGCGTGTTTCCGAGATAGAAAAGCTTCATGTTCGTGCGTCGGTAATAGAAGCAGTTCTTTAGAATTGTCGCCATCGCCTTAGGAGCGTTCTCCCCGTTTATTATCAGAAGGACAATGAATCCAGCCGCAATTCCAATCAGCGCGCAGATCACGGCAGACGCGATCGCCTTGAAGCTTTCCGATGAAGTTATTTTTTGAAGGGCGCTTCTTGAAGCTTGCCCAGCCGATTTTCCGCTCATTTTATGCCTCCAGCCTGTCTTTTCGCGCCCGACATATAAAGTCCGAGCTCCTCGCGCGTTGTTGTCTTAGGATCAAGCTCGCCGACAATCTCGCCCTCGTACATCACAAGAATTCTGTCTGAAAGCCCGAAAACCTCCTCAAGCTCGTAGGAGACAAGAAGAACCGCCGCCCCCTTGTCCCTGTCAGCGACAATCTGCCTGTGGATATACTCAATCGCGCCCACATCAAGACCGCGCGTAGGCTGCACTGCAATCAGAAGCTTGTGCGGCTTGTCAATCTCGCGCGCGATAATCGCCTTCTGCTGGTTTCCGCCGGACATTGACCTTGAGCGGGTTTTAGCCCCCTGCCCGCTTCTGACATCATACTGGCTTATAAGATTCTCCGCGTATCTTGTGACCTCCGCGTTTTTTATGAAGCCGAATCTCTCGAATTCCGGCTGCCAGTAGCGCTCAAGAACCATGTTCTGCTCAAGCGAGAAATCAAGGACAAGGCCGTGCTTGTGCCTGTCCTCCGGAATATGGCTGATTCCGGACTTTGTCTTCTCCCGGATCGGTTTTGAAGAGATTTCATTTCCGTCAAGAACTATGCTAGTGTTCTCCGCCTGAGAAAGAGGCTCGAGACCTGTCAGCGCGTGTATGAATTCAGACTGCCCGTTTCCGTCGATTCCGGCGATGCAGACAATCTCGCCTGAGCGGATGCTCATGCTCACATTCTTTACAGCGAGCTTCGATGAGCTTCTGCTCGCCACATTCATATTCACAATCTCCAAAACCGTTTTTCCTGTCTTCGCGTCAGACTTTTTCACCTCGAACTCGACCTCGCGCCCGACCATCATCTTGGACAAATCCTCTTTCGTGGTCGATTTTATGTCGACAGTCCCAATATATTTTCCCTTTCTCAAGACCGAGCAGCGGTCCGCCACGGCCATAATCTCGTTCAGCTTGTGGGTGATAAAGAGAATCGATTTTCCCTCCGCCGCAAGATTCTTCATAATCTGCATAAGCTCGTCGATTTCCTGCGGAGTGAGAACCGCTGTCGGCTCGTCAAAAATAAGAATCTCGTTGTCGCGGTAGAGCATCTTTAGAATCTCGACACGCTGCTGCATTCCAACCGTTATGTCCTCGATTCTGGCGTCCGGATCCACTGAAAGCCCGTACCTTCCGCTG
>CAVEHG010000250.1:0-3062 GCA_963615405.1 bacterium
AAAAACACAGGACCGCAATGAAGAGACTTATGACTGCAGCATTGGCCGTAGGCCTTATGGTCACTGCCTCGGGGTGCGGCCGTCGCGTCGGCGACCTAAGCGGCAGGTCGAAGCAGTAAATGTTCCGTAGCGTTACGGATGCCCCTGGTCTTTGGACGGGGGAGTATCACACGGGAGTGTATATCAAGAGATGCCTTGCAAATCAAGTTGATAGACAGCATCCTTCCCGAATCCTTCGTTTTTGAAAAACATGAGCATATAGATGGGAAGATAAGTGATGTGACCGTCGGTGTGGAGGTTATCGTTGCAGAAAACCAGTCCCTTATCTATACCGAAATCCGGTACTTCAAATATGTTGTTCAGGGCGCTATGGCGTGCGTAATCCTTGCCTGATTTAATCTCCAGCGGAAGTATGTTCTCTTTATAAGTAATGACAAAATCCAGCTCTCCGAGTTTCTTGTCGGTGTAATATGAAAGGGTGAAGCCGTGAGCCGTCAGCTCCTGTGCGGCAACATTTTCGAATATGCCGCCGAAATTCAGATTCATCTCGCCACGAAGGATACTCAGCTGCAGTCCGTTCGAATATTGGCAGGATAACAGTCCGACATCGTTCTGGAATAGCTTGAACAAGTTTCTCTGTTCCGAAAGCTTCAGCGGGTATTTTGGCTCCTCTACATTATATACCGGAATAGCCACTCCGGCATTCTTAAGCCAAAGAAAACTGTTGCGATAGCGGCCGAACTTGAAGTTCTCGTTCAGCCGTTTGAGGATGAAGCGTTTGTTCTGTGCATTCAATTCCGAAGGAATCAGGTCAAATATTTCATCGAGATAGAGTTTATCTTTCGGATCGTATTTTGCGATGTCTTTTTTGTAAAGTTTCAGGATAGCCCGTTGCTCTTCTTCGACAAGTCTGAGATTGTTGGTTTCCAGATATTTTGCCACGGCCGCAGGCATTCCTCCAACAACCAGATATAGCTGAAATACCTTCATCATCTTTTCGTGCACAATCCTGTCGACGGATTTCCTGCTGTGGAAATTTTGCTCCAGAGTATCAATTATATTTGACGCAACTCCTACCGCGAGCGCAAATTCCTCGAAGTCCATAGGATACATATCCAAGACATCCATATATCCAACCGGCTCGCTCCTGAGGTCCTTCAGTTCTACTCCGGCGACAGGGAATTCCTGCAGCGCGCCTATCCGATAATGAAAGGCGCGGCGGAGTTTCTCTCGCAGATGCTTGTGGCTGAGCCTGAGAACGGGTATCTTGTCATCAGCCCTTCTGTCAGCCCGGAGAACTCGTACTCTTCACCGGAGGGTCCGGTCGCTCTCAGCTACGGCACGACGATGGACAACGAGCTGCTCTATGAGCTCTTCCAGTCCGTAATCGAAGCGTCGCGCATTCTGGGAGAAGACTCGGACTTCGCCTCGGAGCTCTCGCAAAAGCTGACGATGCTCGCGCCGCTGCAGAATCGCTCCAGCGTGGAACTCTCTCCTGTCACGCTTCCGAAGACCTGGACCTACGATGTCCCGACAAAAGCCGGCGAGACGATAACTTTCAGGCTCATTAAAGCTTCGTGACAGTCTCGGAAAGCGGTTTGCGGGAGCTGTGGTTTGCGCTTGGGCCGGCACCGGGAGCGGCGAAGCCGAGGTCGAGCAGCATAAGAATCTCTTCGTTTTCCGGCAGGCCGAGGGCCTCGTGGAGCTGGTCGATCTGAACGAAGTTCACCCAGCAGCTGTTCACCCCTTCATTGGCCGCGGCCAGCATAAGATGCGTCGCGACAATGGTCGCGTCCTCGATGCCCGAGTTGCGCTTGCCGTCCGGGTAGGTGTATACGTTGTTCCTGTCGAAGGCCACGATGAGCACGGTCGGGGCTCCGTAGCGACAAGGCGTCGCTTCGTCAATCTTTGCCAGAGCCTCCGGCGACTGCGCCACGTAGATGTGCTGCTCCTGCAGGTTCTTGGCGGTCGGAGCGAGGCGGCCGGCTTCGAGAATGGAGTTGAGCTGGGCGTCGCTGATTTGCCGCTCGCTGTCATACTTCCTGCAGGAATAGCGGCTGATAATCACGTCTTTGAACTTCATGTCGTTTTCTCCTTCTTCTGAATTTCTGATGTAGTTCTTTATCACGTTCCGTTCATTGACAGCCGTCTGGTCGATCAGCTTGAGGTCTTTCACCATCTTCAGCGTACCCTGCTTATAGTGCAGGAAGTGCTCGGAAGCGATGTGCTTCCTGTATGCCTCCTGACTTGAGTAGGTCTCGAGAATGGTGATGATGCAGGGATTGTCCTTTTCCTGCACGGCGTACATCGTGAGCACGCCAGGCTCGGTGCTCAGGGAGACTTCACCTACTTGTCTTGCGTAATCCAGATACTCAGTAAGATACTCCGGATAGACTTCTATGTGCGAAAGGCGGATGATGCCGTCTGAGTGCATCGCTTCCTTTTCTATGGCTTGCGCCGAAAGGTGGAATGTCGCCATAAGAATGAATATGACTGATAATGTTAACTGTTTCATTGTTCAATTTTCGCGTCTGTATATCTTCTTCTGTAAACTTGCCGGCAAGAAGCACCGATGTGCCGCTTCGGTAGGCACTGCCCGTTATTACTTAATGCTCCTGACGTGATTTGTGTCGCGGATGCACAAAAAATACCCAATGCAAATTTACAAATTGTCAGCCTTAAAAGCAAAGCCTCCCGTGCGCAGAAACCACCTTTCTGCGCACGGCTTTCCAAGTCCGTGCGCAAAACCAAGCCTTTCTGCGCACCGTTTCTTCCCCTCTATGGCACTCCCGCAGGCGTCCCCGACAGGCTCAGCCACAGAATTGGACGGCGGAGCCGGCCGAGGGGAAGTGGCTTGAGTTGCAGATGAGTGCAACGAGATGACGGGATTTGCGGGAAAACGGGCATCTCGATGTACTTAGGGATATCGAGGTGACGTAATAAGACGTTTTCCCGTCAACTCGATGCATCTTTGAGTGGAGACCGGGCCATAATGAAGTGGTTAGATGCTTTTTCGAGATGGTTCTTAGCGGCGGGGGCGGGAAAGAAATATGGGAATCCCA
>CAVEHG010000251.1:0-2566 GCA_963615405.1 bacterium
TACGCTGAAATCAGCGTTTCCGTAAGGGACAACGGGCTTTGCGTGTCCGATTTTTATGGCAGCTTTTCTCTACATTATTTATACTATTATCATTTTCGGGAAGTATTATGAGTTTTTATCGTACAATGTATGCGCTACTCAATCCTCTGGTGCGGCTCTTCTACCGTTTGGAGATTCGTGGGGAGGAGAATATTCCTGTGGATTCCGGCTGTATTCTCGCGGCGAACCACACTGCGTTTTCCGATGTACTGATCGTATCCGCGGCCGCGAAACGGCAGGTACGGTACATGGCAAAAAAGGAGCTGTTCAAGATTCCGGGTCTCGGAGGTCTGATTCGGGCGATGGGGGCATATCCTGTCAATCGCGGTGGGGCAGATGTGGCAAGCATCAAGTACACCATCGGACTGATTGAAGCCGGTGAGCTGATCGGGATCTTTCCGCAGGGACACCGCCATGGCTTTGAGGATCCGCGGGCAACCGAAATCAAGGGTGGTGTGGGACTGATCGCATACCACACCCAAGCGACGGTGCTGCCTGTATACATCGACAACAAGCGTGGCAAAACCGGTATCTTTCGCAAGAATACCGTGATTTTCGGCAAGCCCATCGCGTTTGAGGAGCTGGATTTCTCCCCCGGCGGCTCCAAGGGCTACCTCAACGCGTCCCGCGAAATCTTCCGCAGGATCTGCGCGTTGAAATTCGGGGAAAGCACAACCTTGGCGGAACCCGGTAAAAGCGATGCGCAATGAATCCGTGGATGTATCGCCCCATAAGTGACCGTTTTTCAAGGTCTCCCGCGTATTCCCTGACTGGAGGTAAGCATCGTGCAAATCAATATAGCAGAGTCTGCCGGATTTTGTCCCGGAGTAAAGAGAGCGGCGGAAACACTGGAACGGATTCTGTGCAAAGCGAAAACGGACGGAACACACGTCTATTCGCTCGGACGGCTGATCCACAACGACGACTACATCGCGCATCTCACCTCTCTTGGGTGCAGCATCATCGAGCGGACGGACGTGGACGATGTGATTGCACGCGCCGAAGCCGGGGAACGCGCCACTGTGGTCATCCGGGCGCACGGAGAACTGAAGTCCATCATCGATCGGCTCCAGGACTGTGAAAGAACGTGTGAAAGCTTCACGCTGGTTAATCTCACCTGCCCCTATGTCGAACGCGTGCGTCGGATCGCCGCCGAAAACAGTTCACCCGACACCCTGTTTCTCCTTCTCGGAACCGCCGGACATCCCGAGGTGGAAGGTATTATGAGCTGCCTTTGTGGCGCCGGACGTGTCTTTGCCAGCGCACAAGAGTTAGAATTGTGCATTTTCGACAAAAGTTTTCGTCAGGTTGCCCAAAACGGAGTGGTCATGGCTGTACAGACTACACAAAAATTGTCGGAATGGAAAAAATCGATAGAAATTTGCAAAAAGGTATATACAAACGCGCGAATTTTTGATACAATATGTAATGTGACTGAAAACAGGCAGACAGAAGCGGCAGAGCTTGCAAAGCACGCGGATCTCATGGTCGTGATCGGTTCCCCGGACAGCTCCAATTCGAGAAAGCTGGCAGAGGTAGCGCGAGAACACTGTAAAAACGTGTGGTTTATCGCAAACGCCGCGGCACTGTCGGAGCATACGCTCCCCGAGTGCCTACATCAAGTTTCAATAACTGCCGGCGCATCCACGCCGGATAGTGTAATACAGGAGGTATATAAAGCCATGAATGAGCAGGAAAACTTTGCCGAAATGCTCGAAGCGTCAATGAAAACTTTAAATACAGGAGACATCGTCGAAGGTGTGATTACGTCCATTTCGCAGAACGAAATCCATCTGGATCTGGGTGCAAAGACCACTGGTGTGATCACCCACGATAAGGCGACAAACGATTCTTCCGCCAAGCTGGAAGACCTGTTTAAGGTTGGAGACGTGATTCGGGCAAAAGTCGTAAAGGTCAGCGATATCGACGGTATCGCAACGCTCGACAAGACCCGTGTAGACGCGGACGCCAACTGGGTAGCCGTAGTCAACGCGTATGAAACCGGAGAAATTCTGGAAGGCAAGATCGTGGAAGCGGTCAAGGGCGGCGTCATCATCAACCTGAACGGCGTGCGCGTATTTATTCCCGCATCCCAGACCGGTGTACCGAAGGACGGAGATCTCTCCACCCTCGTCGGCACCACCCAGAGAGTGAAGATCATCGAGGTTAAGACGGATCGCAAGAGAGCCTACGCGTCCATCCGTGCCGTCCTTCGTGAGGAAAGAAAAGCAAAAGAAGCCGAATTCTGGGCAAACATCGAGGAAGGCAAGGAGTACGACGGAGAGGTCAAGAGCCTCACTTCCTTCGGCGCGTTTGTAGACCTCGGCGGCGTAGACGGTATGGTACATACCTCTGAACTGTCCTGGAAACGGATCCATCACCCGTCCGAAGTCGTCAGCGTCGGCGACAAGCTCCACGTATACGTGAAGTCCTTCGACCCTGAAAGAGGCAGAATCTCTCTCGGCTACAAGACCGAAGAGATGAACCCGTGGAACCAGTTCGTGAACCAGTACCAGGAGGGCGACGT
>CAVEHG010000251.1:2576-3028 GCA_963615405.1 bacterium
GCCTGATGCCGTTCGGCGCGTTCGCGGAAATCGTTCCCGGCTGCGATGGTCTGATCCACATCAGCCAGATCGCGGATCACAGAATCACGAAGCCCGAGGAATGTCTGGAGGTTGGTCAGGTCGTTCGCGCGAAGATCACCGGAATCGACATGGACAATCGGAAGATCAGCCTTTCCATGAGCGCGCTTCTGAATGACAGCGACGACGCGGAATACGACGACGCAGAATAATCAAACAAGCATGCAGAAAGCGGAGGGAATGGCAGGTGCTGTTTCCTCCTTTTCCTGTACGCGCTGAGAATACATATGAAACATCACTCCATCCGCGCCGGGATTCTCTTCACAGTCTGCGGACTCCTTCTCTCCTGTACACGCTTGCCGATTCCGGAGAGCTGGACGGGTACGCCGCCGCTCACGCCGGATGAGCCATCGCCATACGCTGCCGTTCCCTAT
>CAVEHG010000252.1:0-3022 GCA_963615405.1 bacterium
GTCACAACAAAAAATAAATAATACATTATGAAAAGAATCTCAACAATCATCATTACCGTGCTGCTTCTCGCATCGAGCTGCAGCATACTCCGCTTCCAGTCGACCAAGTACGACATATCGCTCGCGTCGGTGGAGAGCCCGGCCAACTCCAAAGTCAAGTTCGGCGAGACGAAGGTCGTCAAGGTCGAGCAGGAGGGCCTCTCAAAGTTCCAGTACGAGGACGACTTCATCAGTATCCTCTGGTACGTCGGGGAAAAGCAGTTCAATTTCGTGCTGACCAACAAGGCCGACCATACGATGAAGCTCAACTGGGACGACATGGCCTATGTCAACGAAAACGGCACGACTATGAGAGTCACGCACAGCGGCGTGAAGTACATTGACCGCAACTCGTCTCAACC
This sequence comes from bacterium, assembly GCA_963615405.1. GTDB lineage: Bacteria > Bacteroidota > Bacteroidia > Bacteroidales > UBA932 > Cryptobacteroides. The sequence goes on from CAVEHG010000252.1 coordinate 402, forward strand.
GGCTTCCACCCTGCCGAAGAACGCGTCCCTGACCGACGTGCTCATCCCGACGGACAATATCTACTACGTGAGCGGCCAGTACGGCGGATGGAGAATCAACCGGCTGTTCCCTCTCTACGCCACGGACGAGGAGGCTCAGGCAAGCCCGGCGCTGGGCAAGACCATACGCATCATCTTCCCTGTGGAGATTCAGGACGTGTCGAACGAATACGTGTTCGAATTCAAGGTTAACTCCATAACAGTAGAGAAATCATGATTATCGTTCAGGACGCGAAGCCCCGGACAGGGCCGTCCATCCGACGGGAGGGCTGGGTGAACATCCATAGGTTCATTCCTGAAAACGTCCCCGTGGTCTACGGGCCGTACAGGACGGAACAGGAGGCGCACCTGGCCCGCCGTAAAAGCGGAGGCAAGTATCTGGATACCGTCAGAATTGAATGGAACGACTACTTATGAGAAAAATAGGAAACTCTAACAAGGCGCTCGGGATTGGCTATGCCGTCTATATGTTGACGCTGCTGGTGCTCGCATTTCTCTACAAATACGAAGTGCTGAGTTGGAATCCGACAGCATACAGGACTATTCTGTGGCTGTTTATAATAGGAGTAATAGCGTTGCTCCTGTGGCAAACCAATAGATATACCCTAAAAGAGGAAATGAAGCGAATGGGATGCGTGCCCTTGAACCCCGCCCTCCTGAAAGAGTGCGGCTTCGAAATGGAGACGGATAAAGACGGAACTAAAATCTATGGCCTGAACAAAGGTTCGGAAGTAGTCGCCGTTCTTGTCGAACTCCGGGAAGGTTCTTTCTGGACCATCGTTCTCGGAAAGGAAACGAATATAGAGAACACCTTTCAATTGGGGGCCTTGCTTACTATTCTGGGGCTACCTGAAGCGGAAGCCAGACTCAGGAAAGCCGCAATAGGGCGATACGAATCCGAACAGTAATATCAAGACTGAAAAAAACGTAAAAGCAAAAAATATATGCCTTATGGAAGTATTTGCAGAAGCGCACTATCTCACAACTGAGAACGACATCGACAGTCCTTCCGTGCTGCTGATGCTGCCGGCCTGCCCGCATAGGGGCGACAACATCATCCTGGCAGAGGAAGACGAAGACAAGCTCAGGGCCCAGCTCGAGGCGAGAGTGAACGAAATGATAGATAACGGCCAGCCGTACAATCCCTATGTCGACCCTTACGGGGCGTATTTCATAAACTTCAATGAAGGCTTCCGCGCCCCGGGAACGGTGGTGAACAAGGTCTGTTTCGTCAAGGAGGGAGGAAGTTACAGAGTGCATCTGTTCCTCGGGAAGCTGCTGTTCGACAACACCGACGGAACGCGGATGGACTTCACGGATTTCAACTTCGAAATCGCGCCCGAGTATGAATAGTATTGAAAAACAATCAAATGAAAATCAGAAAACAGGGATGGGTGAATATCTACCGGGAGCCCGAGGGGGAAAGATTCGCCGGGAGCATATTCGTCACCAAAGAAGCGGCCCTGAGCCATTGGAAACAGTTCTATTGCAACATGCAATCTGAAATCAAACTGAAAGATACGATTCTCATAGAATGGGAGGAGGAAGAATTATGAAAGCATTTCTCGTAGTATACGAATACAGGTTCTCCTACGTCGCCGACGACGGAGACAGGTATGTGGAATCCGCAAGAGACAGCAAGAAGATATGCTGCCAGCGGCAGGATGTCGACCGCCAGCTGATAGAACTGGTCAAAGAGGACATTACCGTCAACGGGACGGAGCATCTCGAGAGTCTCGAAATCATTTCCTGCCATGAGCAAGACTGATTCTCTCCACTACCAGCTCTGCCTCGAGGGGGCGAAATGGCTTCACCGGCGCAAGCGAAGCGACAGGTGCAAGGACAAACCGTGCCACAGGCCCGACCTGTGCTGGCCGTGCAACCGCTACGATTACGTCGCGGTCGAGCTGAACACCTACGGAGCCGAGCTGACTGACGTATGGGGACTGGGAGCCGGCGAATCGGCTGTCATTGAAGTGAAGGTGTCCCGTTCGGACTTCCTCGCGGACCGGAAGAAATGGGGCCGGAGCGCCGAGGCCGAGAGCCTCGGACTGCAGGCCGGCAGATACCGCTGGTATCTGTGTCCCGAAGGGGTCATCAAGCCCGAGGAGCTGCCGGAAGGCTGGGGGCTTCTCTGGTGGGACGGCAAGGCCGTCACGCCGGTAGCCGGGCCGAAAGCCTTCGAGCATACCGCCAAAGCCGACATGCTCATCCTTGCGAGCCTGATGAGGCGCGAGAACTTCCCGAAGAAAGTGTTCAACTACCGGGGCGCCCCCACGACCATCAAGCCGCAGACCATCAACGGTATTCCCGTAAGGGAATTTTTGAAAAGAAAAGAACCTATAAATCAAATGCTTATGAAAGAAGAAAAAGAAATTGAAACCAACATCTGCGAGGAATGCGGATGCGAATACGAGGTCAACGAAGTCAACTCGCAGGCCCCGTACTCGATGTGTGATGACTGCTATGATGAGTATCTCATCAAGCGGGAAATGGCAAAGAAAGAACAGAATCAATAACAACTTCAATCACAACGCTCATGAAAAAGACAATCATCTCACTCATCTCCGCCTGCGCGCTGC
>CAVEHG010000253.1:0-3016 GCA_963615405.1 bacterium
TTCCCGTACGGATCGCTTCTTCCCGTGCGTAGTTTACGATGATGTTGAGTGTGTCGGATATGCTTATTTTCATTTCTCGAATGCGGATGAGTCGTGTGATCGGTTTCACGGGGGTAACCCTTTTTTGTCATATGGCAATTTTACGCCCCTGTTTTTGCAAAATTACGCAAATCTCCGTATATTTGCAAGCTTTGCCGAACCTCCGGGCAAGAGGTCGGAGAGTGCGGCTTCAGGGTATGGCCCGAAACAGGAAAATGAATTGAAAATATATGGAAAACAACGAAGAAAAGATTACTACAGGCAGGATCGAACAGGTTGACATCGACCAGCAGATGAGGAGCGCGTACATCGACTACTCAATGTCGGTGATTGTCTCCCGTGCGCTGCCTGATGTCAGGGACGGTCTCAAGCCGGTTCACCGCAGGGTGCTCTTCGGAATGGAGGGATTGGGACTTTCCTACTCCGGCCAGACAAAGAAATCCGCCAGAATCGTCGGCGAGGTGCTCGGTAAGTACCATCCGCACGGAGACTCAAGCGTCTATGACGCGATGGCCCGTCTGGCACAGTGGTGGAGCGTACGTTATCCACTCGTGTTCGGTCAGGGAAACTTCGGTTCAATGGACGGTGACCCTGTGGCTGCGATGCGTTACACCGAGGCCAAGCTCGAAAAGATTTCCGAGGACATTCTCGGCGACCTCGAAAAGGATACGGTCGATATGCAGAACAACTTCGACGACTCTCTTCAGGAGCCGACCGTGCTGCCGACCAAACTTCCTCTGCTTCTTCTGAACGGATCTTCCGGAATCGCTGTCGGAATGGCCACCAATATGGCTCCGCACAACCTCTCGGAGTGCTGCGACGGCATCTGCGCCTACATCGACAACCCGGAAATCAGCGTTGAAGAGCTGATGCATTTCATCAAGGGTCCGGACTTCCCGACAGGCGGCATAATTATGGGCCGTCAGGGCATAAAAGACGCCTTTGAGACCGGTCAGGGCAGGATAGTTGTCCGTTCGAAGACTGAAATCGAAGTGAGCGAGAGCGGACGCGAAACCATAGTGGTCACCGAAATCCCTTATATGGTCAACAAACGCGAGATGATTGAAAAAATCGCGGAACTTGTTGAGTCAAAGAAAATTGACGGGATTTCTTATGTCAACGACGAAACCACCAGACACGGAGTCAGGGTCGTCATAAAGCTCAAGCAGGGCGCGAATTCGAACGTGGTTCTGAACAATCTGTTCAAATATTCCCCGCTCCAGTCCAGCTTCTCGGTGAACAATGTCGCTCTTGTGAACGGGCGGCCTTACACCCTGAACCTCAAGGATTTGATCAAGCACTTCGTGGAGCACCGCCATCAGGTGATCGTGCGCAGGACCAAATTCGACCTCAAGAAGGCTCAGGCCCGTGCCCACATTCTCGAAGGCCTCCTCAAGGCTCTTGATGTGATTGACGAAATCATCAACATAATCCGCGCGTCGAAGAATGTGGATGACGCCAAGTCGCAGCTCATCGAAAAGTACGGGTTCACCGACATCCAGGCTTCCGCAATCGTCGAGATGCGTCTGCGTCAGCTCACCGGCCTCGAAAGGGAGAAGCTCCAGAGCGAATACGACGAACTGATGAAATTCGTGAAATACTGCATCGACGTGCTCGGAAGCTACGAAATGCAGATGCAGATCGTCAAGGACGAGACTATGCAGATGAAGGAGAAATACGGCGATGCAAGACGCACCGAGATTACGATGTCCGCCGAGGAATTCAATCCTGAGGACTTCTATCCGGACGAAGACGTGGTCGTGACGATTTCCCACCTCGGATATATAAAGAGGACTGCTCTGACCGAGTACCGCACCCAGGCGCGCGGAGGAGTCGGAATGAAGGGCGCTTCCAAGAGGGACGAGGACTTCATCGAACACATCTATGTCGCCAATATGCACAGCACGCTTCTTCTCTTCACCGAGAATGCCAAGTGCTACTGGCTCAAGGTCTATGAAATCCCGGAGGGCTCGCGTTCATCGAAGGGACGCGCCATCCAGAATGTGCTGAACCTCTCCGCAGAGGACCGGATCAAGGCCTATCTGAATGTCCGCGACCTCAAGGACGAGGAGTATGTCAACAATAATTATGTCGTGCTCTGCACCAGGAACGGAATCATCAAGAAGACCACGCTCGAAGCCTATTCAAGGCCGCGCGCGAACGGAGTCATCGCCCTCACCATCCGCGAAGGGGACGAACTTCTCGATGTGGCTCTCACAAGCGGCAGCAGCCAGATTTTCATTGCGGGCAAGGAAGGACGCTGCGTGAGGTTCGACGAGTCCGACGTGAGACCGATGGGACGTACCGCGGCCGGCGTGAAGGGCATAAATCTCGACAGCGAAGCCAACGAGGTGATAGGTCTGCTCAGCTATGAGCCGGGGGCGGAGGATGCTTCCGACCACTCCATCCTTGTGGTGAGCTCCCACGGCTACGGCAAGCGCTCCGACTTCGAAGAGTACCGCAAGACCAGCCGCGGAAGCAAGGGCGTGAAGACCCTGAACATTACGGACAAGACCGGCGAACTCATTGCCATCAAGAACGTTACGGATAATGACGATCTGATGATCATCACCCGCTCGGCTCTCACCATCCGTATGGCTGTTTCCGACATCCGCATCGCGGGCAGAGCGACCCAGGGAGTGCGTCTGATCAACATCAAGGACGGCGACTCCATCGCGGCGGTTTCCGTCGTGGCGAAGAGCGACGAGGAAGAGGTGACCGAGGCTCCGGCAGAACAGACGGCCGAGAGTACAGCTGAGGTCTCGGGTGCTCCTGAAGTGACAGAGAATCCTGAAACTCCTGAAACGGAGGCTTGATTCTTGCAAACCACAAAGGTTCAGACAGAGGTTCGGACGGGAGGCAGACTCGTCCGAGACGTATAAAACATTAAAATTCTAATGATTATGAAAAAGACATTAATCGCATTGGCAGTCCTGCTTTCTTCCGCTGTTCTGGCTACGGCTCAGCAGAAGTCTCC
>CAVEHG010000254.1:0-3014 GCA_963615405.1 bacterium
GCGGATCTGCCCGAAGATGACATCCGATAAAGTATTTATATGTTTCCCCATCTTTATATTGACAAATATATTATATTTTTGTTAATTAACAAACACTTCTACAAATAAAATAAATCAAAGCGGCACCAAAAATCGCAACAAAAACACAATACCTGCAAACTCTATCAATCCTTGGCGTAAATACGCAATTCTCAAGGACTTATCGCGCGTTAACAATAGTAAACGGCGAATTTATACTTGTTCGAAGCATATTTTCGCAAGAAGCAGAGCCGAGATGTCGTAAGCATCTTTCAGAAAACGGAAGATCCTGCACTCCCCTACCCTATCCGCCTTATAGCAACGGCTTCCGATTTGCAGAGCAATTTTCTATCTTTACACTTTAAAACGACACGACAGGATGAGCATCAAGAATATAGTTTTCGATTTCGGAGGAGTTCTGGTGGACTGGAATCCGAGGCATTTCTACCGGACATATTTCAAGGATGAAAAGGAAATGGAATATTTCCTGGCGAACATCTGCACCAACGAGTGGAACGCAGAGCATGACAGGGGACGCAGTTTCGACGAAGGGGTCAGAATTCTTACGGAAAAATATCCTCGGTATGCTGAGCCCATACGTCTGTACCGAGACAGATGGGAGGTAATGCTGAAGGGCGAAATGCCTGAGAGCGTGGCGCTTCTCGGGCAGCTGAAAACGGAAGGGTATAAACTCTACGGACTGACCAACTGGTCGGCAGAGACTTTTCCTGTGGCTTGGGCGAGATTCGATTTCTTCCGCTGGTTCGACGGCATAGTGGTTTCCGGAGAGGAAAAAATGATAAAGCCGGATCCCGCCATCTTCGAACTGCTTCTTTCCAGATATGGCCTGAAAGCGGAGGAATCAGTATTTATCGACGACAGCCCGGCAAATGTCGGGACCGCACGGCAGATGGGTTTCAAAGCCATACATTTCGACGATATCGGAAATGTCACCAGGCAGCTGAGGGAGATTTTGGCGCAGGACTCAGACGCGAGAATCTGATAATCGCGTACCAACCCCGGACCATTTTGAAATATTGAATTCTCAGACACTTATTGATAAGAAAATGAAAGTACTGCTGATCAACGGAAGCCCGAAAAGAGAGGGCAACACGGCCGTCGCGCTCAGGGAAGTCGCGAAGACCCTGGAGGAAGAAGGAATCGAGACCGAACTCATCCAGGTCGGCCATCTGGACATCCGCGGCTGCATCGCATGCGGGAAGTGCTCAAGCGCAGGGCGCTGCGTGTTCGACGACATCGTGAACGAAGTGAACGTGAAGTTCGCGAAGGCGGACGGGCTGGTCATCGGATCACCGGTCTATTTCGCCTCCCCCGCCGGCACGATGCTCTCGTTCCTCGACAGGCTCTTCTACTCGGCGCCGTTCGACAAGAGCATGAAGGTCGGCGCGGCCGTGGCGGTTGCGCGCAGAGGCGGCACCTCCGCGACATTCGACGCGCTGAACAAGTACTTCACCATCAGCAACATGCCGGTCGTGTCCTCCCAATACTGGAACAGCGTCCACGGCCGCCTGCCGGGCGAGGCGCAGCAGGACGCGGAAGGGCTGCAGACCATGCGCCAGCTCGCCCGCAACATGGCCTTCCTCATCAAGAGCATAAGTCTTGGAAAGGAAAAGTTTGGACTACCCTCCCGCGAGGAACGGGTCAGCACGAACTTCATCAGGTAGTCAACGAAGAAGAAAAGAGGGCCGCGAGCTCTCTTTTTCTTTTATGACTTCCCGTTCAGTTTTAGGGAAATCGATTGTTTGAAGACACGGCGGAGACATATCTTTCCAACCTGCCAATCATCAAGGATTTGTATTATTTCAAGAGCCGGGATCGGGTGTATATCATTCAATTTGTTCGTTGAACCGACGGCTTCATTGATTTGTCAAAAAATCCGTGACGGCTTTTGCGATATTCTCCCTCGCCACTTCCGGTCGCAGCGCCTCATCCAGCGGCATCCCCTCTGGAGTGACCTGGATGACTGCGTCGAACCCGGCGGACAGAAGCGCATCGCGGTCGCGCACCTGTCCAGCCAGCAGTACGACCTTGGCGACCGAGCGGCTCTTCACGTATTCAAGGACACCGAATGGGACTTTTCCCTTGAGGGTCTGGGAGTCGGCCCTACCCTCTCCCGTCACCACCAGGCCGCAGCCGTTGAGTTTCTCCTCCAGCGAAAAGATATCGAGCACTGAATATATGCCCCGGCGCATCTCAGCCCCGAGAAAACGTCTCAGCGCTCCCCCGATTCCGCCTGCGGCACCGGCGCCCGGACAGTCAAGGATGTCTCCGCCTGCAAGGGAGGCGAATCTCGCCATCCCGCGATCAAGATTCTCCACAAGCTCTGGCGACGCTCCCTTCTGCGGTGCGAACACCCTCGCGGCTCCGCCCTTGCCGCAGAACGGGACGGACACATCATAGAATCCGACGACCCTGCACCCGCCCAGAAGAGGATTCCGGTGCGAAGAATCTATTTCGGTGATGTCGCCGAGGACCGGATTGGAGTCCTTTATCTCACTGCCGCCGCAGAAAAACCTGTAGCCGAGGGCGCGGAGCAGTCCCGTCCCTCCGTCGCAGGTGGCGCTGCCGCCGAGTCCGAGCCAGATTTCCCGGGCTCCCCTCTCGAGCGCATCGGCGATGAGTTCGCCCGTTCCGTATGACGATGCAGCGCCAGGATTCAGTTCGTCGCGTCTCAGCAGGCCCAAGCCGCTTGCGGCAGCGGTCTCGATGACGGCGACACTCCCCTTCCCCACTAGACCGTAGTTCGCTCTTATTGACCGGCCTAGCGGATCGTGGCAGAAAACGGAAACAGTTTCGCCGCCCAGGACGGAGGTGACTATCTTCGAGAATCCCTCTCCCCCGTCGGAGACAGGAACGACTTCGCACTCCCCCTCCCCGAAGACGGAGGCGGCGGCCAGTCCGGCCTCCTTCGAGGTCAGGCAGCCCTTGAACGAGTCCATGGCGATGACGGCTTTCATAACTGGTACAAAGATAGC
>CAVEHG010000255.1:0-2979 GCA_963615405.1 bacterium
TCGAGCACACAATCAGCCTGGCGAAAGAGCTCAAGATGAAAGTCGTGGCGGAAGGCGTGGAGACTCAGTTCCAGGTTAAATTCCTGAAGCACAACGGATGCGACTCAATACAAGGGTACATCTACTCAAAGCCGCTTCCTGTCGATAAATTCGAGGACCGCCTCGAGAACATGGACGACAGGGAAATCGAAAACAAGAAAATAGACTCTGTCTCCGAGCATATATCTGAATTCAGGAGAAGATACCTGAAAATTCCTCTATACGCGCTTATCGCTAATCTTTCAAGAAACGAGCTCATCGAAATATCGCACAACGGAAACTGGGACCGCTTCCATGAGAAGCTTGACTTCTCATACTCGGACAGCCTGAAAAGAATGGTAAAGAAATTCATCGCGAAGCAGGACGCGCAAAAATTCATGGATTTTATGAACGGAGAGCACATCTCAAGAAAATTCCTTGCTGAGAAAGAAGCAGAGGCTACAAAAGTCCTCTACTTCACCGGCCTTCAAAAACGGAAAGAAATCAGCATGTGCGCCATAATAAACATCTTCGGCGTGAAAGACTCAGGCGACGTCTGGGGATACATCACGATTCTAGACTGCTAGGCCCCATTTTTTTAAGGTTTTTAGGCTGAAGAAAAAACGCTGTCATTCCCGGGAAAAGCCCTTTCTTGCCTCCTCCCACTCACAGACAGTCTTTTGCAAAGCGCAAAGCCTTTCATTTGCCGACTCAATCTCGGCCGTGATCCGGCTCTCCTCCTGAAAATCCCCGGAAAGAATTTTCCTGCGCTCAAGCTCCGGCAGAATCTCTTCCTCAATCTCCTTTATTTCCCGCCGCGCCTGCGTGACACGCTTCGGAGGACGCCCTCCCTTCATTCCGTTCTGCCTGCTGGCGCTCTTTTTCGCCCGGCTCGTGGATTTCCCGTTGCAGGCATAAAGCGAGCCTATCAGAAATCTCAGGGACTTTAGGCACTGGCCCATCTCGAATTCTATGTTCTCAAGATGGCGGAGCCGCTCAAGTTTTTCCGCGGACGGATTTTCCGGCTGAAGTCTCTCTTCCGGCAGCTCCGCGCGCGCGAGCTTTGCGACAACCGAAATCTCGTCCTTAAGGTCATCAAGCCTTGAAATCGCCTTGTATATGTTCTCGGTTTTTCTCGACATACAATGGAAATCTTAGCCTAAAGTTTCGCCGCCGGCAAACGCCCGCAATTTCCAAGAGTTTTCTAATATGCTATATTTTACGGCATTGGAACAAAATTGGAGGATTTTATGAAGAAAGTTATTTTGGGAGTGCTCGCTCTCGCCGCAATCTTCGCGGTTACAGGATGCAACGAGAAAAAATCGGTCGTGATCAGCACAAAGGCCGACCTCGATGGAAAATCAATCGGTGTCCAGGCAGGAACCACAGGCGAGATTTACGTCCTTGACGAGCTGAAGTCAGCGAAATGCAACTCGTTCAAAAATGTCATCGACGCATCTCTCTCGCTCAAGAATGGCGCGATTGACGCGATTATCGTCGACGAGCTTCCGGCAAAAGAAGTCTGCAAGCGGAACGCCGACCTTAAAATTCTCGACATCGACCTTGTGACAGATGTCTACGCGATCGCCGTTAAGAAAGGAAACACAGGGCTTCTCGACTCAATCAACAAGACAATCGCAAGCATGAAGGCCGACGGAAGATACGAGGCCCTTATAAACGCGTTCATGCCGGCGGACGGAAACGTCAAGATTCCTTCAGTGGAAAAAGCCGCCAACGCTGACGGAACCGTTCGCATGGGAACAAACGCGGCATTCTTCCCGTTCGAGTACACAGAAGGATCCGAGGTTGTCGGATTCGACGCGACAATGGCGCAGTACATCGCGAACGACTATGGAAAGAATCTCGAGATCCAGGACATGGCTTTTGACGGTCTTATCGCCGCGTTGCAGTCAGACGCTATCGACTTCATCGCGGCCGGAATGACAGCCACAGAGGAAAGAAGGCAGAACGTCGACTTCTCAGAGCCTTACTTCGAGTCGAAGCAGGTCGTGATTGTAAGAAAATAGGGATTTTTGACCTCAGCAAAAAGCGCGGAAGAGCGGCAGTTTTAACGCGCCTTCCGCGGAAAACACCGGGATAGGGGCCGCAAGGCAATTCAAGACGGGAGAAACGCGCGGATTCAGCCCTGCAAATCAGGACGCGGGCAGAATCTCCGGCGCGCCGCGTTCTGAACATGCCGCTTTCAGGCGGCCCCTTTTTTCTCCTTCTTTATTCAAATTCAAAAAACAAAGGACGGGCTATGCTCCAGAAATATATTGATGTAATGTTCTCGCACGGAAGATGGACGCTTATTTTCAGAGGACTCGGAACAACGCTTCTAATCGCGATTCTGGCGGTTTTTATCGGAATTATTCTCGGATGCATTTTCGCCCTTTTCAAAATATCAAAGTCAAAGCCGCTCAACATAATCTCGTCAGCCTACACTACGCTAATCCGCGGCATTCCGATGGCGACGCAGCTCATGATTTTCTACTTCGTCATCTTCTCGCCTCTCGGCGTCCGCAACACAGTCCTAGTCGCCGTCCTCTCGTTCGGAATAAACTCCGGCGCGTACTGCACGGAAATTTTCCGCTCGGGAATCCAGAGCGTGGACTACGGGCAGATGGAGGCCGGACGCTCGCTAGGCCTCAGCTGGTCGCAGACAATGTGGAAAATCATCCTTCCCCAGGCGTTCAGGACAATCCTCCCTACATTCACGTCAGAATTCATCACGCTCATAAAAGAGACATCGGTAGCAAGCTTCATCGCGGTCGTCGACCTTCAGAAAGCCTGCGACAACATACGCAACGCATCATACAACGCATGGATTCCTCTCCTCTCGTGCGCGCTCATCTACCTGATCCTGACAGTCGGGCTCACAAAGCTCTTCTCGAAGGTAGAGTCAAGGCTCGCGAAGGCGGACAGGCGGAACACAGGAAGCGAAAGCTAAAAAAAAGAGAG
>CAVEHG010000256.1:0-472 GCA_963615405.1 bacterium
ATCGGCCTTTACTACAAGACCGGCGAGAGTCTTCTCTTGCTTTCAGCCTCTTATCTTGTGGTTCTTCTTCCGGTCTCAGCCGCGGCGAATTTTGCAGAGAGGAGGCTCCGTTATGCCGAGTTCGGAAATGCTTGACGCTGTCTCTAAATCGTTCGGCGTGCTTTTCATGGGGACGAATTTTCTGCGTCTCTTAGGCGGGCTCTGGGTCACGGTCTGGATTTCGCTTGTGTCGGTCTTTCTTTCTCTTGTCCTGGGCTTCCTCTTCGGAGTCCTGATGACAAAGAAAAGCCTTGCGGTGAAAATCCTGAGCAAAATCTATCTTGAGGCGATGAGGATTCTTCCCCAGATGGTGCTTCTTTTTATCTTCTTCTACGGGGCTTCGCGGGCGTTCGGCGTGAATCTTAGCGGCGAGGCGGCCTCCGTGATTGTGTTCACTTTATGGGGAACCGCGGAGATGGGGGATCTTGTGCGC
>CAVEHG010000256.1:482-2968 GCA_963615405.1 bacterium
GCTCGATCGAGGCGGTTCCGCGCCATCAGTACGACTCGGGGCGCGCTCTCGGGCTCACGGAAAGGCAGGTTTTCCGGTCGGTCATAATTCCGCAGACTTTCAGGCGGCTCGTTCCGCTTTCGATGAACCTTGTCACCAGAATGATAAAGACCACATCCCTTGTAGTCTTCGTGAACGTTATCGAGGTGATAAAGGTCGGACAGCAGATAATAGAAGCCAACAGAATGAAGAACCCCGCGGCGTCGATAGCCGTTTATTTCACGATTTTTATGATGTACTTTCTTGTCTGCTGGATTTTGTCGGCCGCGGCCGGGCAGATAGAGAAAAGGCAGAGGATTTAGGATATGGCGCTTCTTGAGATAAGAAACATAAAAAAGACATTTTCAGGCGGAAAGCCGGTTCTTTCCGGAACGTCGCTCTCCGTAGAGAAAGGCGAGGTCGTGGTGATTCTCGGACCGAGCGGCTGCGGAAAATCGACGCTCTTGCGGTGCATAAACGGCCTTGAGAGCATCCAGGACGGCGAGATTCTCCTTGGCGGCGAGGTAATTTCGGGCCGCCGGAAGGACATGAGCCTTGTGCGGCAGAAAATCGGGATTAAGAACATTCTTCTCGCGCCGTTAAAAGTCCAGCGCCGTAAAAAGGATGAAGTCGTCTCGGAGGCGAGGAAGTGGCTTTCGCGCGTCGGGCTTTCAGAGAAAATAGACGCTTATCCGAGGCAGCTTTCAGGCGGGCAGAAGCAGCGCGTCGCGATTGTCAGGGCGCTTTGCATGCATCCGGAGATCATGCTTTTCGACGAGGTCACGGCGGCCCTTGATCCTGAGATGGTCAGGGAGGTTCTTGATGTGATGATGGATCTCGCGAGGGACGGGATGACAATGCTGATTGTGACCCACCAGATGAATTTCGCGCGGGCGATAGCCGACAGGATTGTCTTTCTGGGCGAAGGCGGAGAAATTGTGGAGGAGGCTCCTCCCGGTGAGTTTTTCGGAAACCCGAAGACTCAGCGCGCGAGAAAATTCCTTGAAAGCTTCGAGTTTGAGTCCCGCCATTAGGGATTGATGAAAAAGCGGATGCGTTAGGCAATGGAGCGGCGCCGGAAGGCGTTCCTGCTCCATTTTTTTTTGCACCGGGCCTTTTTCCCTTCAGAAAATCTTTCCGCGCTTTTTCCGGGCCGGGGAGCAGGAATGGAGCGAAGTCGGAATCGCGCAACTGCCGGCCCCGCCTCGAGGCGGGGAAACGCCCGGAAAAAATATTTAAAAACACTTTAAACCTATTGATTAAGTGGGTAAAAAACGGCTAAAACATTCCTCAAAGTTGAAGCTGACTATTTCCTTGGAGGATTTTTATGAAGAGACTGATAAAATTTGTCGCGGTTCTGTCCGCAGTGCTCGCCGGAGCGTCGGCTTTTGCCAAGCCTAAATTCCGCGGCGTGGATCAGATAAAGAAGAGCGGGGCTGTGAAGATCGCCGTGTTCAGCGACAAGAAGCCGTTTGGCTATGTGGATGAGTACGGAAAGTACCGCGGATATGACGTGTATTTTGCGGAGCGGATCGCACGGGATCTCGGCGTGAGGATAAAGTATGTTCCTGTCGAGCCCGCGCAGCGCGTTGAGGTGCTCGCGACGGGAAAGGTTGACATTGTGCTTGCGAACTTCACAGTGACCGCGGAGCGCGCCGAGAAGGTTGATTTCGCGCTTCCTTACATGAAGGTTTCGCTCGGGATTGTGTCGCCGGAAAAGGCTCCCGTGGAGAAGGCGGAGGATCTTCTCGGAAAGACGCTCATAGTCGCTAAAGGAACGACCGCGGAGACATTCTTCTCGGAGAATTATCCTGGAATAAGCCTGCTTAAGTTTGACCAGTACGCGGACGCTTATAACGCGCTTCTCGACGGACGCGGATCGGGACTCTCGACAGACAACACAGAGGTTCTGGCGTGGGCGCTCGAAAACAGTGGCTTCACCGTTGGCAGGGAAGTCTCCGCTCTCTGAAACACCGACACGATAGCGCCTGCCGTGGCGAAGGGAAACTCAGGTCTTCTTTCGTGGCTCAACGGCGAGATAGAGTCGCTCGGAGACGAAAGATTCTTCCACGGGGCTTACGAGGCGGAGCTCAGGGGCGTGTACGGAAAGGACAGCGACGCCGACAGCCTTGTTGTCGAGGGCGGAAAGCTATAGTTCCCATGGATATAGAGAAGGCGGTGAGCTGCTGGTAAGCACGGAGAAGCTCTTTGTTCAGGATTCAGGGCGTTCGCCGCAAAACCTGCGGCGCCGGGCTATCCGCGGTTGCGCTGGCCGCTCCATTCCTGCGCTGCGAAACGCCTGCGGCACCGCTTCTATCCCTAACGCGCCGGCGTCAGGCGCGCTCCGGCTGTGGCCCGCGTTTTTCTTCCCGGAGGCTGCGCCTGCGCGCGGATTTTAGCGGGAGTCCGTGCTGGACATTCCGCGCGCGGCTAGCCTCTGCGGCAAGCATTGAAGGCGGGCAGATTTA
>CAVEHG010000257.1:0-2936 GCA_963615405.1 bacterium
CAGTACTCCGTCATGTTTTATTCCTCCTCCTGCACTTCGAGCAATAAGATGCGTTTCTTAAATTCGCCGCGCGCAGCGGCTTTTTCTTTGCGTATTCTTTCAATTTCCTCTATTGAGCTTCCTCTGGCAGCTGCAACGGCTCTGATCACTTCAAGCAAATCCGCAAGCTCCTCCGGCGATTTGCTTTCCTGATATTCGGCCAACTCTTCATTCAGCTTTTTGTCGAGCATTTCGATATATTCGGATTCGGACAATACGGAAGTGACGCAGGTTTTTCCGCTTTTTTCGATAATTTGGGGTATTTCGTCACGAACTAACTTATGATACTTGATGATTTTCATGGTTTGCACCTTCTTTTGAAACTGATATCACAGAAGAATTACTGCCATATAAATCTGCCCTCTTCGAATCCCGCAATACCATTATCAATCCCGCCCTCTTGCAGCGACACATATGCCTCCCGCATCAGGGCATACTCCCCCCATTATCATAAAACGTGTACTTCATTGTACCATATATGCCCCATGCTTTCAAGCGTGCGTTTGCGGTTTCATCGTTCATTCCCCCGAGGGTTGTCGGTTTCGGGCGACAATTCCCTACCCTACCTCATTTCCTCTCCGCAAACCATCTTCCAATATTGTTCCCCGCAAGCTCCGCACTTCTCTTGTAAGAACAGATAGCTCCTGTGCCCGCCGATCCAAACGGCCCGGCTTTGAGAGCGGGAGCCTGGCGGATGTCCCGAGACGCGGTCGATTTCGTATTTCTCGCCGTCCTCCCAGGTGATGATGCGTGGAAACATCGTGCCGTCCTCGGCAAAATCCGCCTTGACAGCTACATAGACCTTCAGGGGCTTTAAGCACCAAAGCAGTCTGCATCTTCCGGCACCTCCATTGTTGCAAGAAAGTTGCTCTGCGCCGTAATCGGCGGCTCTGTGAGCTTATAGCCCTTCCACTTCATGATGCGGAACTTGAAGTCCAGAAGCTCCGCCGGAACCGAGAGCTCTGCGGCGGCGGCGAAAAATGTGGTGTCCATGTTGAGCGCTTCAAGAACGTCCTCGTCCGAGAGCAGGTATTCTGCCGCGAAGAGGTTTGCTTCCTTTTCGGTGTTCACGCACTCATTAAACACCGTGTAATCGTGAAAGCCCTGGAAGCCGGATTGGCGGTGCAGCACCGCGTGACCGAGCTCGTGGGCAAGAATGATTTTCTGTATGACCTCCGGAAGGTCGGAATTGATAATAATTGTGCGGATGCGGAAATTTTCCGAATAAAATCCCTTTATTGCGTCAGGCTGGGTTCCCAATGGATGAAACAGCACCCGGATGCCCATTTCGCGGCAGAGGCGACGTGGGTCCTGCTCGCAGTACTTCCGTTTTACCGATTTTACCGCATCACACACGACGGCGTATGACATGAATGTACCTCCTCAAAATGAGAAATGGCATACGTGACGCGATGAAGACCCCGGTAAACGGGCTTATTTATCCTTGCGGCCGAATTTTTTCTTGGCCTCTTCCTTGCTCGTGACATAGGCCAGCATAATGGCCTCGAAGAGGGCATCCTTCTGCTCCTGCGAAACCTCGCCGCCGGCAAAGAGCGCGGTATTATCCGCGAGAAGCCTGTCAATCTCATGGCCGCCTCTTGCGCCGTAGAGCTTGCGCGCCTCCTCGACGTAGGTATCCTTCCCGATATCCTCCATCGGGTCGTCGCAGGAATCATCGGAGAGGAATTTCGTCGACACATTCAGAGCATGAGCCAGCCGCAGCAGCGTGGAGGTTCTGGCCTTCGCCCCTCCCGTCTCATAGGAAGCAATGGTTCTCTTGGAAACGCCGGTGAGGTCACCCAGCTGCTGCTGAGTCATACCCGCCTGCTCACGGACCAACTTCACTTTATCCGCAAAGGTCATAATCCGTCGTCCTTTCACAAAATATTTTCTGTAACTTCATCAGTCTCACTGAAAGTATTGACAAAGCTTCATTTATCTGCTATGATACAAACATAGGTGAAGCTTGTTGAAGTTACTTATACTATACTTCATGTGCTTCGTCTTGTCAAGGGGTTTCGGTGAAGTTTTTCACGGGAGGACGATGAATTTATGGGAGGTGATGCGTATAAAGCTGCAAGGAGAGGAGGATGCCGATGGTTGAAGTTCGCAACCTGAAAAACAAGCGCGTCTGTGACATCAGCCCCGACCGAAAGGCCGTGGAGATTGTCCGAGACGGCTGCGTCACCCGCATCACGGTCACCCGTGACGGAACACTCGCAGTCGTGAATGTACCGATGAAGAAAACAGCATAGCGCGGGAAACGCTTACATTTTGCACTTTCCGCAATCCGCCAGAACGCTAGACGGCAGTGCGGGATCACAGATTTTCCCCTATGGGAAGATTGTGGTCTCACCCTGCCGTTTTTTATTCCCTAAAAAGCAAATCTCAATTGTCCGAGATGGCCATGAGGACGATGGGACGCATAACGAGTTTCAATTTTACCGCCGCAGGGGTTACACCCTGCCACGGTTTTTGAAGCGAGGATGCACCCACCGTTAGTTTCCTGCGCCCTTTTTCGGACGAGCGGAGCCTGTGGTCATCTTCGCCGCAGGCTCTTTTTGTGTCCCACCGTACCTTGCCCCGGACGGAAAGGACACAACATGAAAATCAAGTACACCTTCGTCAACGAAACCGTAGAGGTTGAAGTGGAGGACGGCATCGGCAGCGTCATCGTGGATCTCGACAGACAAGAGTACAACGTCAACCACAAGGAAACCCGTCGGCACTGTTCTCTGGAGGCCTACAACCTGGACGATGCGCTGCTCCCCTCGGATGAGAATGTGGAGGCGGAGTTCGAATTGAGGGATGACAACAGCCGTCTGTATGCCGCCATCGCACAGTTGTCTGACCGCCAGCAGTACCTGATTCGGGAGGTCTATTTCAAGGGCAGAAAA
>CAVEHG010000258.1:0-2897 GCA_963615405.1 bacterium
CGTGGTCTCTCCGGTGCCCCCTGTCGAAACCGTCATAGCGGGGGAGTATCTCCCCATCGATCCACTTCTCAATTTCAGAATTCATATGTCGTTTCCTGACAATTATCCGCTCCCGTGTAAATTTCCGTCACTTCTTCAGCATCTCCCGGAAAGTTTCCATCCCGCGGCTGGCGATGTCGCGGATGAGCGTTATGCGTGGGTCGTGAATGGCTACGTCCTCAGGGTCAATCAGATAGATGGGAACTCCGTGGCGCGCGTAGCGGTACAGGCCGGCTGCCGGGTAGACATTCAGCGAAGTGCCGACTATCAGCATAATGTCCGCCTCGGAGACGATATCAATAGCCTTCTCAATCTTCGGCACAGCCTCGCCGAAAAACACGATGTGCGGACGCAGCTGCCTGCCATTGGGCGCATTGTCGCCCAGGTTGACATCCTCGTAGCCGACATCGATCACCTCCGCCTCTGAGAAATTTTCGTCATAGACTCCCGACTCCGGGCGGACCTTGGTCGCCTCCCCGTGGAGGTGCACCACTCTCGTGGAACCGGCTCTTTCGTGCAGATTGTCAACGTTCTGCGTGATGACCGTCACGTTATATTCGTCCTCCAGTGCGGCGATCGCAAGATGCGCGGCGTTCGGCCTGGCCTGAGAGAGCTGTTTGCGCAGCCCGTTGTAGAAACCGAGCACCAGCGCGCGGTTCCGCCTCCATCCTTCGATCGAGGCAACCTCCTGAGGATCATACTCTCCCCAGAGTCCGTTGTTTCCCCTGAACGTGCTGAGTCCGCTCTCGGCGCTCACCCCCGCGCCCGTCAGCACGGCAATCTTAAGTTTACCCATAGCAATTGCAATTTCAGCAAATATACAAACATTCTCCATTTCCCCGGCCGCTGACGCGTCCAATCCCGCCTTCTCTCACGAGCCCGGTTAAATTTTTTTTTCGGATTACTGTAACAATCCCCGGAGTTTTTCGTTTATATTGCGGAATCGGAAAGAAAATGACAAGAGAAGAGTCCATAACATTCTATAAGGCGCACGCGCAGAGGCTGTACAATGTCAGTCTCCGCATCCTGGGCGACAGCGCCCAGGCCGAAGAGATAATGCAGGACACCATCCTCAAATACATCACTTCCGATATCCGGACTGCGGACGAAAATCAGACAGCTGCCTGGCTTTCCAAAGTCTGCATCCGCAAATCCATCGACGCCCTCAGAAAGCGCAAACGCGAGAAACTGTTCCTGGAGGAATATGCCGCGCACGCCGGCCAGACCCCGGACGAGAGCCTGCCGGAAAGCGGACTCAGCACAGCCTCTGTCCGAAAAGCCATAGACAGCCTGCCGGCGTCCTCGAAACTCATATTGGACCTCGTCCTGATAGAAGGACTTGATTACGGGGAGATTGCACAGGTGACAGGAGAGAGGGAGGGCACCCTCAGAACTCAGTTTTCCAGAGCGAAGGCCAGACTTGCAGAAATTTTAAGAAAATGAACGATATAGAGAAAATAATAAAGACTGCGGCACCTGCAGAAGCGCAGCTTCCGGAAGGCCACCTCGAGCGTTTCGAAGCCCGGCTTCAGGCTCTGGAAGGCGTTCAGGCCGATGCTGCCGCAGGAACCCGTGAGACTGGCAGCGGAAAACTCTTACCGCGCACCCGCACGGGAATTATCCGCATCTTTAGCTTCGCTGCCGCAGTTGCGGCCGCCTTCGCAGCCGTCATCTTCATCGCTAGACCTTCTCAGCAGCCTTCCGACTGGTTCGCAGGCGTCGCTGACGATCCTGTGGAAGTCTGCAGGACTTACTCCGAGAAGGTGACCGAACTGAGCACAGCCATATATGAGAAAGATCTGGACGGGAGCCTTTCGCAGACCGTCAGGAGTCTCAGCGACGGTGCCGTGCCGATGATCGACCAGCTGCCGGAAGAATTGGACGCTTGCGTCCGCGCGGAAATACTCAAGCGCTACTACGGCGACCTGCTCGACGGACTCGATAAAATAAACAAAAACATATAGTTATGAAAAAGATCAACACTGTTCTTGCCGCCTTCGCGGCGACCGCTGCTCTCTTCGCAGCACCTGCGCTTTTAGCTGAAACCACAGCTTCCCCAGCACCTGCCACGACCGAAGCCGCCAGCGACGGCTATGTCACCAGAGATTATGATTTTCAGGGCTTCAATAAACTCGATGTGGGAGGAAGATTCAATATAATCTTCACGAAATCAAAGAATTATGGCGTAAAAGTAACAGTCCCTTCCGACGCCGAGAATCTCATTTCCGTCAGGAAGGAAGGCGAGACCCTCAAGCTCGGGTGGAACAAGAATTTCACCGAAAGATGGCAGAAAAAGCTCGGTGATATGAAATTCACAGCTGAAATCTCGATGCCTGAACTCATAAGCCTCGAGATGGGAGGAGCTTCAACTTTCACTACCGAAGATAAAATCGATCTCCCCGCCGGAAAGTTCGAACTGGAGCTCAGCGGCGCCTCAAAGGCCAATAATCTGAAAATCAATGCAAGTGAAATTGACATTGAAGTGAGCGGAGCCGGCAATTGCGGCCTGAGCGGAACTTTCGGCAAAGCCGAGATAGAAGTGTCCGGCGCCGGCCACACAGACTTCGACATCAATTCAGACGATCTTGAAATAGATGTCAGCGGCGCATCCAGCTCAGAAATCGAAGGCAAATTCGGGAACGTGGCCGCAGATATCTCCGGAGCTTCCAACGCCACCATCTCCGGAACTGCCGACCGTCTTTCCGCAGATGTGTCCGGAGCATCCAAACTGCGCGCCAAGAGCCTGGAGGCCAAGGATGTGACTGTAGAGGTGTCCGGCGCATCGCACTGCACAGTCTACGCGACCCGCTCGATGACGGTCGAAGATGCCTCCGGCGCCTCGTCCATCAGATACAAGG
>CAVEHG010000259.1:0-465 GCA_963615405.1 bacterium
GAGATATGCTTTGAAATTTCCGTTGAAATCGGGGTTGTACCAATCGAGGGTGGTGTGGTAGAAGAACGGCACGATTCCCTCATCCCGGCAGCCTTCCACAAAATCGCGTACTAAGTCACGACCGACAGGAGAATGCGGCGCGTCGTAGGTGTTCAGTCCTTTTGTGTCGTAAAGGGAGAAGCCCTCGTGGTGGCGTGTAGTCAGTGTGATGTATTTTGCTCCTGCTTTTTTCGCAATCCGCGCAATCTTGTGACCATCAAATTTCGAAGCCGTAAACGTGTCCTGCAGCTTCACGTATTCCTCTTTCGGAATATGCCCAATGTGCTGGATCCACTCACCTTTGCCAAGCTGGGAGTACAGCCCCCAGTGAATAAACATACCAAACCCGAATTCCTCAAATTCGAGCACCCGTTTTTCCGGTACCGGAATAGCCATGTTTTTGTCCTCCGTGATGTTAGAAAATCT
>CAVEHG010000259.1:475-1611 GCA_963615405.1 bacterium
CTCCATAGTATCCGCATCCTTTGGCTCATTGTATCATAATCGCCGCACTATGTCAATAGAATAGCGGTATGTTGTGCGAGATTCCGGTACAATGAGTCGGGATGATGTGCAGCTGATTGGTGAAGCGATCCATCCCACTCTCGAGAATTTCCTTGACAGGAAATTCTCCAAAGTTTGGGCTTAACAGTTGAGTGGGATTCGTGAACGGAGGTGTGCCGCTTCCGTGTACGGATTCGCTCTGACCGTCGCGCTGTCCGGAATTTTGCTTACGACCTCTCACTCTATGATGCAAAATTCTCAATCCGGCATACAGTACGTAGAGACTGTGAAACTGTATCGGATAATGCGGTCAGGTCAAGAAAACGCGCTATATACAGCACATCTGCAATAAAAACGGACTGTCCGCAAGAGAAAACCGGCAGTCCGTTTCTGTTTCTTTATGGGAATTATTCCGCGAAAACGAGGAGAGTCGTATAGGCATCCAGAGTGTCCGGCAGTGCGGTATCCTCCCAGATGTGTCCTTCCGAGATACGTTTTACAGAGCGCACTGTCTTTTCACCGAGTCGGATGGAAAGCGGCTGTGCGGTATCGGTCGGATTGGCAAGCATCAAAGCCCCCGAACCGGCTTCATCAACCGCGGCGCAGGCATAACATTCACCCTCCGCGGTGCATTCCGTCCGCACCGCATTTTTGCGTTTATACAGTTCATTGAATGCCACAAACGCATAATATGCAGGGAGCGGCTGCCGGGTCATCGGATGGAACAGACCGCCGTATATGGATGTGCCAAACCGCGCATCGTAGAACATAGCACTGTCGAGAGAGGAGTTTTGCATTGCGAGGAGCATTCCGGCGGTATTGGCTGCATGGCGCAGGGTACCGCGCTGATGCGGTTCGCAGTTCCACTCGTTGCAGGTGTGTTCCACGTCTGCGTATCCGGCCTCGTCTAACTTTTTCCGGGCATAGGCAGCATACTCCATGGTGTCACGGATACTGCCGTAGCTGTGCCACGAGAAAAAGTCCATCGGAGAACCGTGGTCGCGGATATAGGCGAGAAAATCGTCAAAGAAATCGAGGAAATATTGGTTCCGCGGCGAGCAGGAGGCGGCGGGACTCGATTCCTTCTCCAAAATTCG
>CAVEHG010000259.1:1621-2894 GCA_963615405.1 bacterium
AGCCGCAGCTTGCGAATCCGCCGATTTTCAAGTCGGGGAAGCAGGCTTTCAGATGTTTGGCGGTTACATCGTAGAGCTGGAAGTATTCTTCCTCCGTTCCCCACCACATCATATTTTCCGGAATGTCCGGGGAATTGTCCGGCTCGTTCCAGATTTCCCAGTAGCGGATGCCCATGTGATACCCGTCTGCCCATCCCTCGTTGTAGTGACGGATCACGCCTTCGCAGATTTTTGCCCACTTGTGCGAATCGGCAGGCGGCATCAGACGATACTGTTTGATGTAGGTATAGTTTTCGATTGTCACGCCAAGACGGAAGAAGGGTTCAATCCCTGCGTTGGTCAGTGCGGAAAGCAGCTGATCCGTGAACGCGAAATCGTAGGATGCAGGATCGGTTGGATCGGCGGAGAAATCGCGGAACAGGTTCGGAATGTCTACAAATATGTTTCCACCGAACATTCCGCCGACATCGTGCAGCCGTGAAAACGGGATTCCCGCTTCGGTGAGGTAATGAAACATGGAAAAATCCATCCCGGCAAACGGAGGCTGACCGACGCCATGCATCGGCTTGACAGCTCCGATTCTGTCAGACCAGTTTACGATAATATTTATCATGCTCTTTTCCTTTCTTAAGTTTACATGGTTTCTATAGAGGGACGGCTCAATGTGCGGCGGGTGTCCGGCAAAGCGTTGTCGAACGATCATGCACACTAGGGGAGGGTTACCGGATAAAATTTGTGCGCTCTGTATAGGTGTTTTCCGGCGGAAGTATTCCGGCGTTCCTACCCGCTTCTATGCACCGGAGCATCCACGCCATGTTTCGCGCCAGATTCTCCATGACCTGCAAGCCCTCGCGATCCTTCTCGACATCTTCCGCAGTTGCGCCGTGAACCATAGTCCAGTAGGAGGAGGACACGACCGGCATTTCGGATATGGTGAAGTATTTCTCGATTTCATCGAGGGCTGTCGTTGTCCCTGCACGTCGTGCGGAAACGACAGCGGCGGCGGGCTTATAGCGGAAGTGGCTGCCGGCAGAGAAGAATAGGCGGTCGAGCAGGGAGGAGAGCGTGCCGTTTATTCCGGCGTAATAGACCGGAGAACCGATGATCAGTCCATCCGCGGCAATCGCTTTGTCCGCGATGTCGTTTACAATATCGTCGTCAAAGAGACACTTCTCTGTTCCGGAGCATCCGCCGCACGCAAAACATCCGCGAATCGGCTTCGGACCGATCCAGACGATCTCCGCTTCAATGTTCTCTGCCTCCAGTACAGAGG
>CAVEHG010000260.1:0-2894 GCA_963615405.1 bacterium
CTCCACCCTTCATCTCACCTATTGCGAGGGCGACGGCTCAGCCGAGTGGAACGGCATCCGTCTGACAACGGACACTGTCGTGCTTTTGAAAAACGCTGCCGGCTGCGATTCGACCTTGACCATTTTTGTGAAGGAAATCAAAGTCCGCCATAGCGAGGAGACCATCGCCGGGTGCGTGTCGTACGAGTGGAACGGCGAGACGCTCACCGAAAGCGGCGACTACACGAAGACATTCGATATGCCAGATGGCTGCGACTCGACGGCGGTGCTTCACCTCACCATCAACCAACCCGTCGCTTCCTCATTCAAAATCATCACGGAGGATTCCTACCAGTGGGCCGGTGATGTCTATAGCAACACGGGAACGTACGAGAAAACCTTTGTGGCTCAAAATGGTTGCGACTCGGTGGTAACGCTCGAACTCGTCATCGTCAAGAATGTAACCGTCGAGCCAATCGAGATTGTTGAGTGCGGCTCCTACTCATTCAACGGAAGAATGATTTATGAGTCGGGTCTTTACAAAGACACCGTCGAGACAAGCATAGGCTACAGCGTATATACCGTGGATGTAACCATCCTCAAACCTACGGAGAGGAAAGGCGTTCTGGAAATCACCGCCTGCGAAAACGATTTGCCGGTATTGTGGAAGGGCCAGCAACTTGAAGAGGGCATCAACAAGATGGTTTTTGAGAATAGCGTGGGTTGCGACTCCATTGTCTGGATCAACTTGACGGTTACGCCGTCCTATCGTGCGGAGGAAACGGTTGCCGCTTGCGAGTCGTACACCTGGCGTGGTAGGCAGCTTACCGAGTCGGGCATCTACGCCGACACTATGTTCACCGCCGCTGGCTGCGATTCCATTGAGGTGCTTTACCTCACTATCGGCCACTCTTCCGAAATCTCGCTGGTAGACACCATTACGTTGGGCGAGGCCTACGAGGTTGGCGACATCCACCTGCAGCCAACCGCTTTGGGCTTGTACGAGAAGCACGAAACCTATACGTCCACTTCGGGTTGCGACAGCATCGTCCATCTTTCGCTCTTTGTGAAGGAACGCGTGATTCGTTCGTGTGTTACGAGGGTCGACGGCGGACTGACCATCGGAGGCGAGGGCTCGGAGCGTTATCTGTATTGCCAGAAAGACAGCGTTTGCATCCATTACAAGGTTTTGGAGGGCGAGGCGGACTCGTTCAAGGTGATGTTCGACTACGAAGGAGTGCAGAACGGATTCCGGACGATTGCCGGACGACTGGCGGATTATCCGCAGAACATCGTCATACCGGTAGGCGGCGTGGAACCTGGCACCTACACGGCATACCTGCAGTTCTTCGGCGGCAATGCCTTGGTGAGTGGCGTTGAGGCAATAACCTTCACGGTGGGCTTGCCGGCAAGCGAGTTGGAAATTGTTTCGAAAAATGAGATTGCCGTTGCGGATAGCAGCCGCTTCACCTCCTACCAGTGGTACAAGGACGGCGAGGTGGTGGCAGATGTCGAAAGTGCGTCGCTCAACGTGCGCCGCTCGCTGAAAGGAACGTACTCCGTGGTCGCAAATGCTGGCGACGAGTGGAATTATATCTGCGGGAAGCAGGTGGATTTCCGCCAGTCCGAATTCAAGATCTGGGTTGCAACAGGCTATTCGGCTGAGGTGGAGGCCACGCTCTATGTGGAGGGGCTTAATTCTGAAGATTTGGACGATGCGCAACTACACCTCTACACGCCGTATGGCGAGTTGGTCTACGAGTCGTCCGCGGTGGCGCGTGCCAACAGTTTCACGCTGCCGTATGGTGTTTACATCGCTGTCGTAACCGCCGCAGACGAGAGTCAGGCTTGCAAGTTCATCGTAAGGGAAAGGTAATCTATACCCTTAAACAGAGAAAGCAGCCGGTTCAGCCTTCGTGGTTGGAGCCGGCTGTTGCGTTTCCATACCCACTTCCTGTTCGTATGTCTGCCATTGCTTAACCATTCCTGGGGCATATCTAAAATTATGTTAATAGACATAGTAAAAAACTCAGAAAACCTTTTTTGTTTTTGCGGTTTTCTGTACTTTCGCGAGGTTTAAAAAGGGAGAAAATCAAATCTCCGTAAAATAAATTCGCTGAAAATCAGTTTTTCAGGGGCAAGAGATTCAAGATGAACGAAGAAATCAAGGAGAGAATCGTCAAGGGAGCGTTGGAGTTATTCCTGTCGCACGGCATAAAGATTGTGACAATGAATAAGATAGCCTCCTACCTCGTGATGTCTAAACGGACTATCTATGAGCATTTCACAGATAAGGAATCGTTGGTGAGCGAGTGCCTCCTCTACCTGAAGAACGAAAAAGAGGGGCGCACCCAGCTGATTCGCGCCTCGTCTGCCAATTCGTTTGCTTTCCTTCTGGAGATGTTCAAGGCGGTGGTTTCCGAACTTCGTAACATCAATGTCAATTTTTTCGTAGATATGCGGATGATGTTCCCCGAGCTGATGCTTGAGGCGAAAATGAGCCGTGCGGCGCAGACGGAGGAGTTCCGCCGTTTGATTGAGGCGGCGCAAAATGACGGTTTCATCGAGGAAAAATTCTCGTCGCACGTCCTGGCGGAGTTCTATTATAATACGCTCCGCTCGATGACGCAGCCCGGCACGTACGATTACGAGAAGACCTCCTACATTGAGGTTTTGCGGTGCCTTTGCAGCGTCTACTTCCGCGGAATCGCCACCGCAGAGGGCGAGAAGATCATGCGCGAGTGCATGAAAGAGTTTTGAAAATATAACAGATGTAAAATAGTTTTAGATGAAGATGAGAAGTAAAATTGGAAGGAACGTGCTGTTGGCGTTTGTGCTGGCCGCTACCTCCTGTCCGGTGTTCGCGCAGGCGGACACTGCCCAGGTGACAACTCCGGGGGCAGACTCCCTGAAGA
>CAVEHG010000261.1:0-2887 GCA_963615405.1 bacterium
AACATATTTACACATAACTTATTAACATTCAAAAATAACTGAATTATGAAAAAGTATTTGATGACGGCTTTCGCCGTAACATTGGCACTTGTTTCCTGCAACAAGGCAGAAGATCCTGACTCCAAGCAGAAGGAACCGCAGGGGCCGTCTGCTTTTGAGGTACTTCTTCCGGATGACCTGGAGGATATTGAGCTGAACTATGAAAAACAGGACAACACATTGGCTTTCGAATGGGAGGCTAAGGAGTCGTTGACGTATGAAGCGGTGTTCAGTCTCTCGGAAGACCTTTCATATCCGGTTTTCATCGAACTGAATAACACGGGAAAAGATGTTCTTACTCACGCTCATCTTGATGAAATGCTCAAGATCCTCGGTGTAAAGGAGTATCATGCCGCTGAAGTATGGTGGGCCATACAGGCTAAAGATGCAAACGGTTCCGTATTGTCGGAAATCAGAACGATGAAACTTCTTCGTTTTATGGCTCCGTTTACTGACCCTCGTGACAATGAAACTTATCGCGTGGTGAGGGTTGTTGACCCTCTGACAGGAGATGCTGCAGTATGGCTGGCAGACAATCTCCGGGCAAAGAAATATTCCGACGGAACTGCAGTTGAAAGCACACAGATCCGGTTCAGCGAGCCGGCGGAAGACGCGGATGACTATCACAAGGAGTGGTGCAGGCTTCGCGGCGCATACTACAGCTGGTCTGCCGCTGTCCGTGAAACTGCCCAGGCTGCCGCCGGACAGAAGGTACAGGGAATAGCTCCAGAAGGATGGCATATTGCGACCCGTGACGAGTGGATATTCCTCATCAACAATCAGCCGGACAACACCGTCCCTGCAGCGTCAATGCGCTCAAAGGACTATTGGGTTGAGACAATGACAGCATCCTGCAACAATTCCTGCGGGATGAACGTAGTCTCCGCCGGATATATTTGGGATATATCAAAGGACGATATCATTGAGACCGAAACCTGGGCATCGTTCTGGACCTCGACTGAGCCGAAGGACGGCGATGTAATCCCGTGGACCCCGGATCCGGCAAATTTCCCTAATCAGGCCTGCGTGTACAGTTTCGGGGCGACCGACAACGGCATCGCATACTATGTGTATGACAAAACCCGCGGTTTTAACGTAAGGTGCGTGCTTGATGAGTAGAAGATTCAATCTGCATTTTGTAATGTTCCTGTGGGCGGCTGCAATTATGCTGTCCACAGGATGTTCTTCACGGCCTGTCTCTCCGCCGATGGGGTGGAACAGCTGGATATGTTTCGGGACTTCAGTGAACGAAAGCGAAGTTAAGGCCAATGCTGACTATATGGCCGAGAACCTCAAGCCATATGGCTGGGAGTATGTTGTAGTGGATCAGGGCTGGTATGCGCCGGGAATGGTGACGCTGGACGATTACCTTTCTCCCCATCCGGAGCAGATTATAGACGAATGGGGCCGTTTTACAGTCGATCCCGTAAAATTTCCCTCCGCAGGAGAGTCGGGGAGTTTCAAGGCCCTTGCCGACTATGTCCATTCTCTTGGGCTCAAATTCGGCATCCACATAATGCGCGGAATCCCGGTTCAGGCTTTTGAAGCGGACACCCCGATAAAGGGTACGTCCCATACCGCCCGTGAGATTGCGATGCCTGATTCCCGTTGCGACTGGTATTATGGTCTCATCCATATAGATATGACAAAACCCGGTGCTCAGGAATACTATGATTCGATCTTTGAGCTGTATGCCTCCTGGGGCGTCGATTTCGTGAAGGCGGATGACCTCCTGTCGCCCGAATATGCGGCGGAAGACATTGAGGCGATACACCGTGCAGTTGAAAAGTGCGGGAGGGATATTGTCATAAGCCTTTCTCCAGGGCCGGCACCTCTTGAAGAAGTGTCCCATATTGCAGCCAATGCTGTAATGTGGAGGATCAGCGAGGATTTCTGGGACAACTGGGACTCTCTGAAACAGCAGTTTGATCTCGCGTCGGAGTGGAGCGGGCATTCGTCCCCGGGTAAATATCCGGATCTTGATATGCTCCCGGTGGGGCCGATGGCAAGGAGGGCGATGCGCGGAGAACCGCGTATGAGCAATTTCACTCCTGACGAGCAGCGTACGATGCTTTCGCTCTGGGCCATATTCGGTTCTCCGCTTATGGTTGGGTGTAATCTGCCGGAGATGGACGCTTTTACGCTTTCTCTGCTTACAAACCGTGGCGTTCTGGAACTTGACGGCGCTGACAAGGAATCCGAAGAAATTGTCCGTAACGACGGACTCATCGTCTGGTCGGCGAAATCCCGTACGGAGGATATAATCTGGTATGCAGTGTTCAATCTGAACGATGTTGTCGCTGAGAACACTGAACTGTCACTTATTCCGGGAATAAAATCGGTCCGGGAACTTTGGACGGATACGGAGATCGCTGCTGAAGGAGAAAAATTGAATTTGACACTCGCGCCACACGGTGTTTCATTGATCAGGTGCACATTCTGAAAAATATGGGTATATTCGAACAGATAGCCGCTTCCGGCTTCAAGACCGCAGACCTTGTTATAGTACTCATTTACCTTGCAGTACTTATTTTTCTGGGTCTTTTCCTCGGCAGGGACAGGAAAGGCAGGGAGAAATCCGCAAACGACTACTTCCTTGCGGGCAACACATTGACCTGGTGGGCGGTGGGCGCATCGCTCATTGCTGCCAACATCTCCGCCGAGCAGTTCATAGGAATGTCCGGCACAAGCTATGCGGACGGCATCGCCACGGCGGCTTACGAGCTTATGGCTGCGGTGACCCTTGTCGTTATCGGCAAGTTCCTGCTGCCTCTGATGCTGAAGCAGAAGATCTTCACCATCCCGCAGTTCCTTCGCGAACGTTACAACGACGGTGTGGGTCTTGCTT
>CAVEHG010000262.1:0-2840 GCA_963615405.1 bacterium
ATGAGGATCCGATGGAGGTATTTGCCAACTTTGTGACCTCTATTCCGAAATCGTTTGATCCCCGCTATCTGTTCATGATTCTCGCATTGGTGCTGTTCCTGACCGATGTGGCGGTACGCAAGTTCAAGTTCAAATGGCCGCATGAAATCGTTCGGGCTTGTAGAGACAAACGGAAAAACAGGAAAGGAGGGACATCCTTGTGAAAAGATTTCTGAAATGGCTCTTTCCGGTTGCGGCGTTCCTCCTGCTTTTGATTCTGACGTCCTGCGGGACGTCAGCCGGGCTGGAACCCCCGCAGTCACTGGAAATTGACATCGACAATCAGCTTTCATGGGGTACCGTGGAGTCTGCGCGCTCTTATCTCGTGGAAGTGAAAAATGAGAGCGGGGAAGCGGTTCTCAGCAAAACCACGCGAAAAACCTCCTATTCTCTTTCGGATCTGGAGGTCGGAGACTATGAAATCCGCGTCAGGGCAACTGGCGGTGCGCAGAACGACCAGACTTCCGTGTGGTCCGAGGCGCTGTATTTTCACAGAGACTATGAGACCGGCTGTGTGTATGAGCTGTTCAACGGCAACACCGAATACCGGATCAAACGGAGCGGAAGCGCTTCCGGAACCGTGACAATTGAAGCCACGTACCGCGGGAAGCCGGTAACCGAGGTCGGCGAGAGCGCCTTCAAGGGAAACCGGAATGTGAAGGAAATTATCCTGGGCGAAAACATTCGTACCATTGCGGAAAATGCATTTTACAACTGCGCGGTGCTGGAGTCGGTTACCATTCCGGACGGCGTCACCTCCATCGGAGACTCCGCTTTTCAGGGATGCCGGGAATTGAAAAAGGTCAATATTCCGGCGGGAGCTTCTTCCATACCGGCGTATTGCTTTGCATACTGCCGTTCCCTTTCGGAGATTTCCCTCGGTGAGAACATCCTGAGTATCGGAGAAAGCGCTTTCAACGGCGCCGCACTGACCGCAGTCCGGATTCCGGACAGCGTGAAGACCATTGACGAGAATGCGTTTACGACTGCCGCTGAACTGGCGGAGGTTATCATCGGGAAGGGCGTCGTTTCCATCGGGGAATCCGCTTTCTATGACCTTCCGAAGCTTCAGAAGGTGACGTTCGTCGAGGGGAGCGCGCTGGAAACGCTTGGCGAATCCTGCTTTGCGGTAAACCCGTCCCTGCAGGAGATCACCCTTCCCGAAACGGTGACGGATATCGGTGCCCGCTGTTTCTATCGCTGCGAGGCGCTGGAACGGGTGAATATTCCCTTGACGGTTCGTCATGTCGGGGCGTATGCATTCAACGCAACCAAGCTTTATGTTGATGAAGAAACCGACTATGTTTATGTGGACAGCTGGCTGGTTGCGGTCAAGAATCAGGAGCTTCATAAGACCGTTACCAAGCTGGATCTGAAGCAGGGGACGGTCGGGATCATTGACAACTGCTTCAATAAGGCGCCGATTCTGGAGGCGGTGCAATTGCCGGACTCCGTTCGGATTGTCGGACAGTATGCCTTCTCGGGCATCGAAACGTTGGTTCGCTTTGAAGCCGGCAAAAATCTGGAGGTGCTTCAGGAAGGCGCGTTCGCCAATTGTACCGGGCTTTATGTGCTGTTGCTGAACCAGTCGCTTCAGGAAATCGGTGCATACGCATTTTACGGTTGCTCCACGCTGGACAATAACTCGTTGGACGGCAACAGCATCATCCCGCAGTCGGTCAAACGCATCGGCGCGTATGCTTTCATGCAGACGATGCTGTGGGGAAAGCCGGAGAACAATATCATTTATGCTGGAAACTGGGTCGTCGGCTTTGCGGAGAGCGCCAAACTCGGCGCGGCGGAGCTGAAGGACAGTGTTGTCGGTATCGCGGACAATGCATTTTTCCAATGCGGAACGCTGACCTCTTTGAAGAATCTGAGCAAATGTGCTTACATCGGTACGGCAGCTTTCTATGAATGCACTGCACTGGAGACCGTCAGTTTGAACCCAAGGCTGGAGACCGTTGAGGCGTATACCTTTTATAAGTGCAAATCTCTGTTCCGTATTTCCGTCCCGACCATGTTGCGGTCCGTCTGCAGATCGGCATTCTACGGCTGTTCCAATCTAAAGACGCTGGACTTTTCCGAATCTGCCGTGTTTGCCTCCGTCGGAGACTTTGCCTTCTACGGCTGTTCCAATCTGGAAACGGTTACATTCGGCGAAAATCTGACCGAACTTGGCAGATATTCTTTCAAAAACTGCTCTGCACTGACAGCGGTCGAGCTTCCGGATACCGTGACGGAAGTTCCGGAGCATGCATTTGCGAATTGTTCTGCACTCGTTACGCTGAAACTCGGTTCGGGCGTGACCTCAATCGGGGATAAAGCGTTTTACAAATGCGCGGGACTGTCGGAGGTTGCACTTCCTGATTCGCTCAGAACCGTCGGAACCAGCGCGTTTTACAAGTGCGCGTCCCTGGCAACGCTGACGCTCGGAAATTCGCTGGAGCGGATCGGAGACTTTGCGTTTTACAACGACAGCGGAATCGGATCGCTGGCTCTGCCCGGAACGCTGAAACAAATCGGAAAGTATGCGTTCAAAGGACTGAATTCGCTTACCGCGCTGGTCATTCCGAAGGAGGTTGCAACGGTCGCCGGAAACGCATTCTACGGCTGCAGCA
Source organism: bacterium (assembly GCA_963615405.1). GTDB lineage: Bacteria > Bacteroidota > Bacteroidia > Bacteroidales > UBA932 > Cryptobacteroides. The sequence continues at coordinate 2,661 of CAVEHG010000262.1, forward strand.
ACGCAACCTTCTATATTGAGGAGGGCGCGGACACCTCGGAATGGAATCGGCGTTGGAATTCCTCAAACCGACCGGTGGTATCCGGCGTCCGGCTTGCCGATGAGGGAGGCTATGCGGCATCCCTTACAACCGGAGAGGGAACGGTGAAGAACGGAACCTATCTGTCCGATGAGATCACGC
>CAVEHG010000263.1:0-2823 GCA_963615405.1 bacterium
GAACCGGATTTCGGCCCGAAAAAAAGAACGCCCCCGGCGTGGCTGCCGGTGGGCGTATAAATTAAGAGAATATGAAAACACTGCGGGGAATGAAAAACGCGATCGTTCCGCTATGTGCGTTATGAATTTTCAGAGTAACCCTTGTAGTACAAAAGGCAGTGGCAGTATCCTTCATATGTCGGATCCGCGATCTGCTCTCTGAATTCCCTGCACATGCACTTTGTGTCCGGAGATTTTTCTACCCGGCAGGGGCAGTAGCCGCCTTTTGCTTTCAGACCGGCTTTGACGGTTGCGACGATTTCCTTGTCCTCATTCAGACGGATAATCGGTTTGCGAGCCGGAGCTTCTGCGGCGGGAGAATCGTCGACGGGAGTTTTTAGATCAAGCGGCAGTTCATCGGTATCCGCTTCATCCGGCTCGAATTCCGCCGGAGCCCTTCCGGGAATCCCTTCATAATAAAGTTCTCCCAAAGCGTGGGCGAGACTGTTCTTGTCGATGGAACCCTGGTACTCTTTCATCTCCCCGTCCTTGCAAAGATAAACGGTAGGTGTAAACTCAATAAGAAGGCGGCGTGAAAGCTCAGGGCAGTCATCCAGATTGACCTTGACCAGTTGAAAGAACGGATACTTCCCCTCAAGCTCCAGCAAAGTCGTCATAAGAACACGGCACGGACCGCAGTGAGTAGTAAAGCAGTCTACGAGAGAAACACCTTTGGCAATCAAAGAGTCAAAATTCCGGTCGGTAGCTATGGAAATTGACATCAGACATCCTCCTCCGTATCCGTAAAAGTAACCTTGTCCCTCAGAAAGTCAATCATCGGGCGCAGAGCGAGTGAACGTATCGTTTCCATTGTATCCTGCGTATCAAAACTGAGAGTTTCCGGTGCGCTTGCCGGGTCCGTATACTGAAGATAAAGATATTGCCCGACAGTCTCCATCATGCTTTCACGCGCGGCCTCCGTCAACTCCTCTTCGGTGCCTTCGATGTAAGTATCGTGAGCGTCGAGATAGCGCTTTTCCATGGCGCGGTATTCTTCAAGGAGCGTATCCAGTTCCTCTTCGTCCCAATACCATTCACTTGCCTGCATCCAGTTGATGAAAAACTCCATTGCGAAATACAGGAGATAATTTTCAAGATAGAAGTCACGGTAGTAATCCGTGAGATATGTCCTGTATTCGTCAACGGTTGCCAGATTATCAAGATTCAGGCTTTTTACCCATAAATCCGTAAGAGCGGGAATGATCAGGCGTTCCGCCTTTTCAATATCGAAGGAGAGAGTGTCGGTACGCGCGGTTTCTCCCGCATGCCTGCCCGATAAATCTTTTTCCAGCCCGGTATCAAACAGGCCACTGCCCACCGTGACGAGTAGCTGTCTCCCGTTCAAAATTCCGGTTACGATGTCTCCGGCCTCTATCTCCGAAACCTGCTTATATGAACGGCGAGAAAGTAGTTCATTGGTGATATGGCGGTCAACTTCTCCCCGCAGGTCGTCCTCGGTGAGGCAGATGCTCAGAGAGGGAAGTTCAACCTGTTCAAACGGAGCCGGTTTCAATAAGCGGCTATTCATCAGAAATCCAGTTCTCCTCCCGTGGCCTCGACAAGCGCTTTGAAAGCGGATTCAAAGGATTCATAAAACTCATCATCAGTGCTGTAGCTGTCTAAGACCAGAAGATGTCCGCACATGTGATCGACCGGCATATTACCAAATTCTTCGTCAAGGGTCTTGTTCTCTTTTACATAGCTCAGAAGTGCGGCTCCGTCGCCCTCAGTACTATTCTCATCAACGATAAAGACACCGGTGAAATAGAGCCCTTCATCATCCATATAGCCACCGCATTCATCAATGCAGGTTCCGGTATAATAGGTCGCGTGATCCTGTACATAGATATAGTCTTCATTGCTGTACAGGCCGATGGCTTTGAAATAGTCGTTGAAATTTTCCGCGGTCCATTCCTGAAGGTCCGCCGGATACTGCGAAAGGATATCCGAGTTCGCGTTTTGCCCGTCAGAACCGCCGGAAGCAGCGGCGGAAGTGCCGCCCGAAGTACCGCACGCGGCCATTGACATCACCATGATGACGCAGAGAATAAGTGAAAGCGTTTTTTTCTTTTTTTTTTCCTCCTGCAATTAAATTTGATTTCGTTGAACCGCCCTTATAACCGGGCAGATTAATCATAAAGCATTTTGCCGAGAATGGAACGGATTGATTCGCCGTCAATCGCGCCGACCTCATGGTGCACCAGTTTCCCGTCCTTATAGAAATACAGGTCCGGAATACCGTTTATCCGGAATTTTTCGGTGAGCTTCGGGCAGTCATCGGTATCCACCTTGACTATGCTCACGAAGGGGAGCTCGTCATCGATTTCCTCAAGTTCGCGGGCAACCATCTTGCAGGGAACGCAGGTTTTCCCGAAAAAGTCCACCAGAACAACGCCTTCAGAGACCAAGGCGTCAAATGTTTCGTCTGTCGCGTATCGGATCATATTTATGCCTCCTTATATGTAATGATGCTTCGGACATAGTCCTCCAGCGGTGAAAAATCCATGATATCCTCATCGTTTAAATCTATATCACGCGGGTCAATTCCCTTCATATTCCCGAAGAACAGGGCGGAAGCTATAAGGCTCTCGGCCTGATTACGCAGCATTTCCTCGAGTTCCGCGCGGTTTTCGGGACCGATGTTTGCCCTGATATCGTCATCCGTCAGTTCTTCATAGGATTTGTTAAGGTCCTCTGCGGCCTGTTCATCGAGTTCCCGAATGCTTTGCCTGTACTGCTCATCGACTTCCGCCTCGTCAAACTCCCAGTCACTTGTCGTCAGCA
>CAVEHG010000264.1:0-2790 GCA_963615405.1 bacterium
GGATGCGGAAGAGGAGTTTGTCGCCCTCGTCGCCGTATTTGCCGAGCAGGGTGCTGAGGTTCTCCATCGCGGGAGTCTCGATCTGGCTGTATCCGTATGTGCGGAACACGCTCTTGATGGTGTCGAATATGTAATTTCTTTCGGCAGTCTCCTGCTGACCGAAGTCTCTGGTTCCCTTAGGGATGGATGCTTTCTGTGCCATAGCTTGTTTTAATACGAATCGTACAAAGGTAATGATTTTCCGTCTATAATCCTCTGAAATTACCTCCTTTCCTCCATTTCGCCGATGATACACCTGTCTTCCGGTCCTCTTCCGGTCCTCTTCCGGTCCTTTTCCGGTCCTCTTCCGGTCCTTTTCCGGTCCTCTTCCGGTCCTCTTCCGGTCCTTTTCCGATCCTCTTCCGGTCTTCTCCTGGCTTTCCCATCTCTCTTTCAACTCTATCTCCCTTATCTCTTAACCATTTCCCATCCTCTTCGATGTGTACGCTGCGCTTCGGCAAGCCCCGCGACCGTACATTTCCTCTCCCATCCCTCCGCTTTGTCCAGAAGGGAGCAGAAAAGGCGAAATCCGCTCCCTTCTGGATTTGCCATCGGTCTCCCAGGGCCTTCCGTCATACCAGGGCCGTCCAGAAGGGAGCAGAAAAGGCGAAATCCGCTCCCTTCTGGATTTGGGCACGGACTATTGACCACGGAAGGTGAGTAGGGTGGGGCATCTGTCAGGGGCTGGAGATTGGCGTCGGCTATGTCAGAAGAAATGAATGGAATTTTGACGTTTTCACTTATATGTGTATTTTTGCAGAGTTATGAAAGTGAAGAATCCGGACAATATCGAAAAATACAGCAGGAATTACTCTGAGGAGGATTTCTGGGCGAAAGTAAAGAAGGTGGCCAGAAAGGCCGGCGCGAAGGTGATCTATGTCGCGCTGATTCTCTACTATGAACTCTCTGATGAAAAGGTGTCGGTGAAAGAGAAGAGCATCATCTTCGGTGCCCTCGGCTATTTCATTCTGCCAGTGGACCTTATCCCGGACTTCATCCCGGCCGCGGGCTACACCGATGACCTCGCCGCCCTCGTCGCCGCCTTCGCCTACGTCAAGTCCCACCTGACGCCAGAAGTCAGAATGCGCGCCCAGGTCAAGCTCCGCGAGTGGTTCGGCGACCTTGATGCCTCCAGCATAGAGCCGGAAGAGCAGTAAGAACAGCCCGCGCGATAAGTCCATATTGGCCGCATCTGCGGCCAATACAATATTCTCTCTCGGCTTTTGCCGCGCCCCGGAGTTTTTCAGGCTCGCCGGGCGAATCGTGCGAAGCGTGGCATAATTTTGGCGGCGCAGACTTTGGCTTTAACGTAATCTGCGTTTTGCTGAATCGTGAATTTGCTGATTTATAATTATAACCACTATGAAAACTTATACATTAGTTCATATCTGCATCAAATCGGAAAATACTCTGCTGCACAGGGAGGAAGAGGATTATAGATGTGGAATTTCCAAAATGGCTCTCGCCGCTTTTCGAACGGAATCTCATATTTATGCATATGCTTTTATGTCCACACACGTGCACATAATTGTCCAATCTTCCGACTGCGCTAAATTCATATCCTTCTACAGAAGTGCCTACACCCGATGGTTCAATCATAAGTATGGCAGGACAGGGCGGCTGGGCGAACGGTATTATCACACTGTTCTTCTGGAAACTCCGTACCGGATTCTCAATGCGGTCAATTATGTTCTCAGGAATCCTGTGCATCATCTTGTGAGTGATTCCGCTTTGGGCTATGAGTTCAGTTCAGCCAGGTATCTGTTCGCTCAGGATTTCAGTGCAAGAGAGTTGCCGGGCAACAGGCGGACGACTTCTTTTTTGTCGCGAAAGATGACTTTACCGTCATCTTTTCAGCTGAATGATAAGGGGATGATTTCTCCCGAGTCTTTTCTGGAAATCAAAGCTGTTGAAAATCTGTACGGGACGGTGAAAAGCTTTATGTATTATATTAACAGGTCTTCATTCAAGGATTTGGATAAGCCATCTTTCGAGAACGAGAAGCCTATTACCATAGATGTGATTGAGCCGTCCTTCAATTTGGAGGAACTTCAGGATAATGAGCGGAAGCGAAGCGTGAAAGATTATGTCAAGGATATTGAGATCTGCAGGATAGTCGATATGGAATGTCTGAAGGGCGTGCCCTATACAGCTATTACTGAGCGGGATAGAGTCACGATAACTAATTTTCTTCTTCGCCGGTTCAACGGCTACATCAGTACGAAACAGATCCGGCGCTGCCTCGCCGTGTAGTCGGGGCCGTTCAGCAGTGGGCTCCCAGGGTCTTCTGCGTGTCCGCTACGCTTCGGCAAGCTCCACGAGCGTAATTAATCCCTCGGCCGCTTCGCGTCCAATACGGTCGCGGAGCTTCCGAAGTCTCCGCGGCCTCCCACCCCTCCGCCCTGTCCGGAAGGGAGCGGAAAAGGCGAAATCCGCTCCCTTCCGGATTTGCCATCGGCCTCCCAGGGCCTTCCTGTGTACCGGGGACGTCCAGAAGGGAGCAGAAAAGGCGAAATCCGCTCCCTTCTGGATTTGCCATCGGCCTCCCAGCGCCTTCCAGCGGACCGGGGACGTCCGGAAGGGAGCGGAAAAGGCGAAATCTGCTCCCTTCCGGATTCGGAGGTGGGCTCCCAGGGCCTTCCGGTGTACCGGGGACGTCCGGAAGGGAGCAAAAAAGGCGAAATCTGCTCCCTTCCGGATTTGCCATCGGCCTCCCAGCGCCTTCCAGCGGACCGGGGACGTCCGGAAGGG
>CAVEHG010000265.1:0-2742 GCA_963615405.1 bacterium
TCGCCAGAGACAATCGACCCTGCCTTGAACAGCGCGGTTGACGGCGGAAACATGCTTATCCACGCTTTTGAGGGACTCGTCAAATTCGACCGCGACAACAACATCGTGGCCGGCTGCGCCGAGAAATGGGATGTGTCCGGAGACGGGCTCACCTGGACTTTTCATCTCCGCCCGAACCTTAAATGGTCAGACGGATCTTCTCTTACAGCAAGCGACTTCGTTTATGCCTGGCGCCGTGTAGCAGATCCTGTTACAGCAGCTCCTTATGGCTACGATCTTCTGAGCGTTGTCAAGGGATACGACGAGGCTGCGGCAGGCGATGTCGAGAAGCTCGGCGTTTCAGCTCCTGATGCCGCGACTTTCGTTGTCGAGCTCAGAACTCCTTGCATCTATTTTGACAAGATCGCCGCATTCAGCGTTCTTGTTCCTGTTCAGAAAGCCACAATCGACAGATATGGCGAAAGCTGGGCTACAAAGGCCGAGTCATATGTCTGCGACGGCCCTTACTACATGACTGAATTCACAGACGGCGCTCAGATTGTGTTCACAAAGAACCCTTACTACTGGGATTCTGCAAGCATCACTTTCGACCAGATTGTATGGCACCTTATCGAGGACGCAAACACTTCTTACACAGCTTACAACCAGGGCGAGCTTCAGCTTATCAAGGATGTTCCGACAGAGGAAATCCCTTCTCTCCGCGGAAACAGCGAATTCAAGCTTGCTCCGATCATGGGTACATACTACATCACATTCAACACAAAAAAGGCTCCTTTTGATGATTACCGCGTGCGCGAGGCTCTTTCTCTCGCTATCGACCGCAGCCATGTTGCTAACGTCATCATGCAGGGAACTTACACTCCTGCGAAGAACTTCGTAGGACCAGGAGTTTCAGACGCTACTGCAGGATCTTCTTTTGAGGAGGTCACAGGACTCAAGTACGGCGACCACTTCAATCCTGGAAACTACGAGGAGGACCTTGCCCGCGCAAAGCAGTTCCTTGCTGACGCAGGCTTCTCAGGCGGAGAGGGCTTCCCTCAAATCGAGTACCTCACAAACGACTCTGGATACCACAAGGCTGTAGCTGAATATCTCCAGGTGGCATGGGCAGAGCTCGGGATCACAATGACAGTCAACATCCAGGAATGGAAGACTGTCACAGCTGACCGCCGTGCAGGAAACTTCGACATTGCCCGAAACGGATGGGTTTACGACTGGGATGATCCTTCAAACATGATCAACCTTCTTGAGACAAACAACGGTAATAACGACGGAAAATACTCTTCTGAGGAATTTGACTCTCTCGTTGAGCAGGCAAGAAACGCGACAGACGTCGCTGTTCACTACGACCTTCTCCACAAGGCTGAGCAGGTTCTCCTGAACGACGCCGCTATGGCTCCTGTCGCTTACTACAACGACTTCTGGCTTCAGAAGAATAACCTCAAGGGTACATGGCATTCTCCATACGGATACTGGTACTTCATGTACGGCCATCTTGAGTAGGATTTACTGTCAGCTTTCTTAAAAAAAGCCTCGGTCCGTTTTGCGGCGGCTCTGATCTGCGCGGTGAAAACTTACGCCAGCGCTTTTCGGGCCGCCGCATTTTTTTTGCTTTTGTGGTAGAATTCCGCATATGAACATCTACGTCACGAGGCACGGCCAGACAGACTGGAACCTCGCAAGAAAGCTTCAGGGGCGGTCAGACATTCCGCTCAACGGCAGCGGGATCATGCAGGCGGGAAAGACTTTTCTCGGGCTCAAAAAAAGCGGAATCTCTTTTGACCGGGTTTATTCGAGCCCTCTTTGCCGGGCGGCAAGAACGGCGGAAATCATCAGCGGTTTTCCGGACGATAGAATCATAAAGGACAGCCGGCTTATAGAATTCTGCTTCGGAGAAGCCGAGGGCAGGACTCTAGGCGAGATTTACGCTCTGAGTGAGCTTGCGTGGATAAAAAATTTTTTCGAGAATCCTGAAAAATATAAAGCGGAATGCGGAGCGGAGAGCTTCAGCTCTGTCTTGGAGCGGACAGCCGACTTCTGGGAAAGCGAGATAAGAAACCTTGCCTCGTCTGGCCTTGAATGTGGGAATGTGCTTGTCGTGACGCACGGCGGGGCCTTGCAGTCGCTTCTTCTCCATGTGGACGGAAGAAGCCTTGCGGAATACTGGAAAGTGAAATTTCCGAACTGCTCGATGAATCTTGTCTCCCTGGATTTTTCAGCCGGAAAGCCTTCTTCATCTGCGGAGTTCTCGCTTGAATGGTCCGGCCGCGTCTTTTACTGATTCAAAATCACAAAAAATCATCTGATTCTTCATCTTCTGAAATTCTCAGCCTGAAAATATTCTTCCGTTTTCCGCCGCGGGGAGACATGGAAAAAGCGGGCGGCTCGCCGGAAAATCCGCATACATTCAGCCGCATGGGCGGCGCTAGCAAGCGTTGTGTCGCGCGACAAAACAAAAAGAGAAACGAAGTTTCTCGCTGGAACGGGACTGTCTAACAAGTTCATTTCATAGTGCACACAGCGCAGATGCTGAAATAAATTCAGCATGGCACTGCTTTTAAGACAGCCCCGTTCCTTACATTAAAGGCGCGAAAATCTTGCATGCCCAGCCGGCCGCCGCCATGAAAAGCGGCACTCTCTTCCTTAAAATCTCAGGCGTGATTCTGGTGCATTCCGCCTTTGTCCTCTCGAAATCCTCGTCTGCGGCTTTTATCGAGTCTGTCTTGTAGAGAAGAATTCCGC
>CAVEHG010000266.1:0-2721 GCA_963615405.1 bacterium
GCGCCGGGCTCAAGGAAGGCCACTGGATGTGGTTCATTTTCCCGCAGTTGCGTGGGCTGTCCCGTTCCGACATCGGGGTTCACTTCGGAATCATCGGCAAGGCCGAGGCCAAGGCCTATCTCGCCGACAAGACTCTCGGGGCGCGTTTGAGGGAATGTTGCAACGCCCTTTCACAGGTCCGCGGAAAAAGTGCCGAAGAGATTTTCGGCAGGACTGACGCTATGAAACTGCGCTCGTCCCTCACGCTCTTCTATCTGGTTTCCGGGAAGGAAGAGTGCTTCCGCAAGCCTCTGGCAAAGTATTTCGATGAAAAGTTGGACCAGAAAACGGTATCGATGTTATGAAAAAAATTCTATTCCCGTCTCTGGTTCTGTGCGTACTGGGCCTGAGCATAGCCGGCTGCGGCGGAAGGCAGCAGAAAGCCGCCGAAGATGAGGCTGTCGTTAAGGACAGCATACCTCCGCTGGGCTTCTTTACAGAGGATTATTTCGAAAAGCGCGGAGAGGTCCGCAGCGGCGAGACTTTCTCGGGACTTCTGGGCCGCCTGGGACTCAGCTCCAGGACCGCGTACGATATGGCGCAGATGTGTTCCGACAGCATTTTCTCAGTCAGAAAGATGCGCGCAGGAAATACCTACCGGGCATATTATACCGATTCCCTGGCGGCTGAACCGTCATATCTGGTGTATGAAAACAATCTCGTGGACCGTACGGTCTTCCGTTTCGGGGATTCCCTGGACATCCGCAAGGTCAGCCGCCCGGTGGAGACCGTGCGCAGATATGCCGACGTAGTCATTTCCTCGTCCCTGTGGAATGATATGACTTCGGCCGGTTCCTCCCCTATGCTTATTCTCAAGCTTTCAGACATTTATGCCTGGACCGTGGATTTCTTCGGGCTCCAGAAGGACGACCGTTTCAGGGTCATTTACGGACAGAAGGAGTGTGAAGGACAGTTTATGGCCATCGACACCGTCTATTTCGCCTGTTTTTCCCGCGACAGTACCAATCTTTACGCAGTGATGTTCGACCAGGGCGACGGAGGCAATATCTACTGGAATGAAAAGGGTGAAAGTATGCGCAAGGCCTTCCTGAAGGCTCCTCTGGAGTTCAAACGCATTTCATCGAAGTTCTCCTATGCACGCAAGCATCCTGTGACCGGCAAGGTCAGGCCTCACACCGGTGTGGACTACGCAGCACCTATGGGTACGCCTGTCGTGGCTCTGGGTGACGGAACCGTGCTGAGCGCAGGCTGGGGCGGAGGTGGCGGCAATACCATAAAAATCCGCCATAACAGCGTCTATACCACCGGCTATCTGCATCTTTCGCGCTTCGCCAAGGGGATCAAAGCAGGTGTGCGCGTGCAGCAGGGACAGGTCATAGGCTATGTGGGCTCCACCGGCACATCCACCGGCCCTCATCTGGATTTCCGCGTATGGCAGAACGGCCAGCCGATAAACCCGCTGAAGATGGAATCCCCTTCTGCGGAGCCGATCCGCGCCGAATTCCAGCCGGCCCTCGATTCCGTCTTCCGTGTCCGGCTTGCCGAACTGGAGAGCGAGTAGGGTCAAGCCGCCTGATCGGGATCCGGGTCGGGATCCATCAGAGACACAATTCGTATGTCCGGATAGGCTGAGCTCCACAATCTCAGATCCGGGGACATTTGCGGCTGTCCGCCACGGGACGGACGTGCCGGTTTGCGCTTCCGGACTATGCGCCGCCGCCAGTCTTCAGGATTGTGGCCGGTGTCTTCTCTGAACTGCTTTCTGAAATTGCTGGAATCGGTGTAACCCACGAATTTTCCTATGTGCCTCAGAGGCTTCACATTGAACATCAGAAGATAGATGGCCGCGTCGTGGATTCTGAGCATACGCCTAAGAGTCCGGTATTTTATGTCGAGATGGTAGCGGAGAAATTCCGCCACTTCCTCTTCCGTCACCCCGAGGGATTCCGCGAAAGTCACGACGCTGTCGTCCGGACGCCGGTATTCCCGGTTTTCCATCCATTTGAAAAGGCCTTCTCTGATAATGTTTTCAATACGCTTGGGAAGATTGTAGTCCAGATAACGTCTCTGTTCTGAGGTACTCATAAGGTAATCGGTTTTATGGTTAGTAATTAAGAATCTGTACTTAATGGTGCCTGCTATCCCGGCCAGACCGGAAGCCAAACTGTCAGAGTGGGAGTTACTGGCCGGTGTTCGTCGAGCGTGGGACGTGGGGCTTTGCGCTTTGCGGCCACACGTCTGCGATAACTTTCCGGGGTGTGATGGGTGAATTCTCTGAACTGCCGTCTGAATTTCCGGGAATCGGAATAGCCAACCATATTTCCGATATGGCCGAGAGGTTTACCCGGAAGCAGCAGGAGCATTACGGCAGCATCGTGAATTCTCAACAGGCGTTTCAGCGCACTGTATTTCAAGTTCAGATAATGACGCAGATATGCCGTCACGTCATCTTTTGTAACCCCCAGTGATTCTGCAAAGCTTCCAATACTGTCTTCCGGGCATCTGTATTTCCGATTTTCAATCCAATCGAAAACACCCTCTCTGATAATTTTTTCCACGTGTTCAGGAAGAAATGGCTCCCGACACGGCCTACTTTTGAATAGGTTCACAGATAAAACGATTTTATGGTTAGGTCTTTAAAATTCCTGCTTTTGTCTGCAGGAATCCTAAAATGTATATTTCTTCAATCTGACTTCAATGCCAGTTTTGACAAAGATAATG
>CAVEHG010000267.1:0-2721 GCA_963615405.1 bacterium
GCTTGTATATGTCCATCCTCTCGTCAGGAAGGCCCAGAGAGCATTTGACCGCATACTGTCCCTCGGCCACGTATTTGTCTACTGTTTTTTGAGGATTGACCACGATCCTGTCGACCTTGAGCTTGTAGTCGGCGGTCATGAGATTGCTGATGGTCAGGGTGTTCGACGCCTCGTTGTATGTAAAGTCGGAAGGAACGTCGCTGAGCTTGAGGAACTCCGGAATCTGAATTACCGCGCCGTCTCCGCTTTCGATTATCACTCCGTCGATTTCAGGAACGACAAGCGAGAGGGAAAGCGCTGGATCGCCCTTTGGAATGATGGTGAAGGCACCGAAATTGCTGACCTCGTCAGGCAGGTCAAAAGTGAACGATTCCCCCTCGTCGTCAAGGCTGTAGGTCATATCCTTCAGCTTGCCGTACAGGCTCCCGACTTCGAAATTCTCGAAGGACAGTTTTATCTGCACTTCCACGTCGGAGGATATCGAAGCGGCGTCACTTGCCGAGGCGGCCAGTTTGGTGGCGACGATCCGGCCTGAGACAGTGACGGAGCGGTCCTCTGTGAGTTTTGCGGCGTTCAGCTTCGACACGGCGAAGGTCTTCGACACGGCGAACTTGTTTGAAGGCGACAGAACGATAGAGGAACAGTCGAGGCTGACGGTACCGTCAGCCAACGTAAGAATGTCGCTAAGGTCGATCTTCACGTCTGGAGTAATCTCGCCGGAGGTGAAGATGGCGCCCGGAATGCCGACTTCCACATTGATCCGCGAACCGTCCTTCAGATTGATCTCGTCTATGCTTTCTATCTTGTCGGACAGTTTCGTACCCTTGATTTCAGCACCTCCGGAAGAAACGGCCAGGTCGATGTCCGGGAATGTAACCTGAGCCGATCCCGCATAGTAGGCCATTTCCGAAGCCAGAGTATTTACGGTCTTCTGTTCGAGAATAACGGTATTGTTCGTAACCGAATCGAACTCGCCGAGTTCGAAGGATACCACTTCAAGCTCCTCTTCCGAGGAGAAGGCCTGCGGGTTGGTCTTCAGGGATGAGACGTCCAGCGAACTGAGCTCGTAGCTTACGCTCTGGGAGTAATCGACCGGGGAAATGTCCACAAGGTCGCTGAGGCCCAGGTCATTGATGGACTCTTTCAGGGAGAACCGCGTCTCATAGCTCAGATAATAAGAGCCGTCCACTTCCTGCTTGAGATAATCCCCGAAGGAGCTGTCATCGACGCCGGCCTTTCTCAAGATGGAATCCACGGTGATTTTGGCCGTGCTCTGAACAAGAGGAATAGTCAGTCCGCATTCAAAGACGGTGATTTCGGTATAGGCATCCTTGATATTGTCAAATGAATACCTATCATCAACCTTACAGCCGTCGAGGAGCAAGGTTCCAGCACCCAGTAGTAGCGTCAGGGCTGCAGTTTCAGGTAGAAAATGTTTGAACATAGAGTGATTAGCAGTATTGAGTTAGCGTGTGGACATTAAAAAAATAACTTGGTGCGTTTTCAGACCGCCACGAGCCGGAAATCGGAGTCGCAAACCATGTTTGCAAACCTCCGAAAACGGACATAGTCTGATTGCCTAGAAAGCACTAAAAAAATTGAAATGGCATTATAGTACCCCCCCCATACATTGAGAATTGCAGAAGGAATAAGGTAGGGGCCGGTATGTAACGATTAATGGTCTGCATATCTGTCTCTGCCTGTGTTCTGCAAAGATACAGTATTATTTAATAAATGCAACACAATTGTTTATCACTCAACACAAAAAAACAATGTGGAGAATAACGGAACAGCCTACCAGATGTCCCGTTCGACTGAGCGTAATCTCCGGAGCGCACATCTATCGTTGATGTGAGACTTCTTCTCGGCCTCTGCCACTCTCTTTTGCAGGAGTCTATCACCAGTAATTACTTCAAATTCCGCGATTCTATTCTACGGGTTAATCCTCACATCCTTGCCGAATGGAGTCAGTGAGAAGCCAGCCAACTTGAAGTGCTGCTTTGCAAAGGGGATGCCTATGATGGTGATACCGAGCAACAGCCCAAAGAATATGTGCATCAGCCAAGCCCACAGTCCACCGAATACTATCCACACGAAATTGAGAGGTACTCGAATGCAGCCGTACGTCGGCCCATCAGCGGAGTCGCCGACCGCAGAGTCGAATGGAAAGAGGCAAAGCAGTCCTAGCTTGAAGGTCCGAAGAGCGAAGGGGATGCCGATGATAGTGCAGGCTAGTGCAACGCTGCCTGTAAAGTATCCTATGGCAGCCTCCAGGCCGCCGAATATCCACCAGAGGATGTTTCCGAAAAGATTCATGTTGATTAGTTTTGACAATATACAGAATGTTAAATCTTCATCATATCGGCACGCTCTATCAAGCGTGATTTGAAATGAGTGGGGTATTGAGCTATATGCTAGAATATTAGAGATTCTGAATACACAGATCCATCTATGGGCAGATACTTTTCCCTTGATGTGCAAGATAGCCCGCTTTCTCTCCTCACACCTTGCGTTAGAAAAAAACGAAGCGATGACCCTCGTGCGCTCTAGCACTTTGGAAAAAACTACTGTTCATGCTACGAAAATAGAGAATGCTCAACTATAAAACAAACAATTTCCAGTGATACTCTCCCGTCTAAAGATCAGGAGCATCCGTAACGCTACGGAACGTTTCCTGCTTCGACCTGCCGCTGCTTCTTCCGTCGCATCGGCGACGGTCGT